>NZ_AQGU01000026.1:300000-453684 GCF_014905615.1 Pseudoalteromonas aliena SW19 | reverse complement strand
ATATGACTAAAGTAGATATTACTGAAAGAACGACTTAAAAAATATTATCAGATATTTTCCAAATTCAGTTAGTACGTAGGAATACGGATTAACGCCCAAATTTGCTTGGTGACAATAGCGTTTTGGACCCACCTGATTCCATGCCGAACTCAGTAGTGAAACGAAACAGCGCCGATGATAGTGTAGCATTTGCTATGTGAAAGTAGGACATTACCAGGCTTCAAATTAAAGAAACCCGTTACAGCAATGTGACGGGTTTTTTGCTGTTTAGAATTTAATAAATAGCCAAGAGCCTATGTTGAACTCAGTAGTGAAACAAAACAGCTCGAAGGCGAGCCCCACGGAAGGCCGCCCCGACGCAAAGATAGTATCCCATTTGCACTGTGGCTCTCCACCGCTGTGGGCACTACGACATTCTACTGCGTAGGGCACCGACTTCAAATTAAAGAGAGCCCGAACCTAACGATTCGGGCTTTTTTACGTCTGTAGGAAAGTAAAAAGTGGGGTGGATAAGCGTAGCTTAGCCAATTTTTCTTCATAATGAGCTCTGTCATAACTTCACATTAATTTTTTAATTAAATCTTTTTCAACTTTTATAACAAAGTTAGCCGTAGTTAATCTTAGCGTGTTAAAATTTATTTTTATGTTACTACTTTTTGAGGTGCCGATTGCCTACTGCTGATTATCAAGATGTATTGAACGAAATAACCCAAGAAGTAGCACCTTTACTATCACAAGGTAAAGTAGCTGATTATATACCAGCTCTTGCGGAGGTTGACCCTAAGCAATTTTCAATTGCTATATACACTACTGAAGGTGAAACTATTTGTGCTGGTGATTGCACGCAACGTTTTACTATTCAATCGGTTTCTAAAGTGATGACTCTCACTATGGCGCTGCAACGTTATGGTGATGAGCTTTGGCACCGAGTAGGAAAAGAACCATCAGGCACTGCATTTAACTCGCTTACACAGCTTGAATTCGAAAAAGGGATACCACGTAACCCTTTTATTAATGCAGGCGCAATTGTAACGTGTGACGCGTTGTATAGTCGTTTATCTGCCCCGATGCACTCTATGCTTGAAACGTTTAGATTGTTAGCAGATAACCGAGGTATTGTGATCGATAAAAAAGTAGCTAATTCAGAGTATGAGTTTAGACATCGTAATGCGGCTATGGCGCATTTAATGAAATCGTTTGGTAACTTTGAAAATGAAGTTGATGATGTTTTATGGTCTTACTTTAATTTTTGTTCTATTGAGCTCAATTGCATTGAATTAGCTAAAGCTTATAATTTTTTAGCTAATAAAGGTGTTGATAATAGATCGGGTAATCGTGTTTTAAGTAGTCGTCAAAACAAGCAGTTAAACTCGCTTTTATTTACCAGCGGTTTATACGATGCAGCAGGTGATTTTGGTTACAGAGTGGGTATGCCTGGTAAATCAGGTGTATCGGGGACTATTTTAGCGGTATTACCAAATAAGTTTACTGTGGCGGTTTATTCTCCGGGGCTTAATTCGTTTGGTAATTCTGTGGCAGGAATAGCAGCACTTGAGCTGCTATCCAAAAAGCTTGATATTTCTATTTTTTAGATCCCATCAGGGAGCAATAATTGCTCCCTCAGTGATTTACTGTTCCCAATAAACCTGCTCTAAACAATCTTCACGCTCAGGTAAGCCGCGAGATAAACGAGGCGAATGCTGAACTAATACTTCATAGCTAGCTCGGTTAGCATATTTACTAATTTGCGATAGTGATGAATAAGTAATAGCTTGTTGCTGATGTTTAGCTGAGTTTTCTACGTTAAGTTTATGATAAACATTCGCTGATAAATCATGCAATACAGCAGCTAGAGCACAATCGCCTGCACCATTGGTGTTTTTGATTGAATCAGGTCCACCCATAAAGGGGGCTGTATGGCTGTATGCTCTGATTGGTTCGGCGCATTCATCTTTACGCATAGCTCGTGAGAATTCGTAACGGTTAAAGTCAGGGATTGCACCTGGTAATAACGGGTATTCGGTTTCACGTTTTAAACTGTCATCAACGTAGCCGGCCATAAACAAGCCTTTTTCGCCTGCTGTACAAATAACTAAGTCTACCCAATCAAGCGCTTTGTCAGCGGCTAAAAGGGGGTCTTCAAAGCCTGTAATTGCTAGGCCTTCTTCTTCGTTCATAGCAAGTATATCAACATGCTGTTCAACAAAGTTTGCCCACCAAGCAGGGTCTTGTTCAATTAAGAACTTGGTACCGAGTGTTAATACAACGGGCACGCCTGCATCATTAGCGTATTTAACCGCTTGCAGAGTGGCTTCAGTCATTGTTTCACTGCCTTGAGTACGCATCAGGTAAGCACTGATCACTAGTGCAGATGAGTTTTCAATAAGTTTTTTATCGATTGACTCAGGACGTAAGTGATTCATTAGACCTGCACTTATTGCGAAGGTACGTTCACCGGTTTCATCAATTAACGTAAAGCAGCGGCCAATAGGTCCGTCAACCGGTTGAAGGTAGTCTAAATCTACACGGCTTGAGGTGTTACATAAAAAACGATAGGCGTAGCTACCTATTTTTATGTTTTCGCTCATTACGCCTAACAGAACTGAGCGATCATCTGCAAGTACAGAGTAGTTGTGCATAGTGTTACCAATAGTGCCACCTGCAAACTCGTAATCAACCATGTCGTTTAATTTTAAACGATCGTATAAAGCGTTTGTTATATCGCTATCAATAACTTGCGACATACCTCTGCGCAATTGAAACTCGTCAAGGAAAGCCTGATCAACTTTTGCCTCTATATCAACAACGATTTGATCGATACCCGTAATATAACTACGTTGTAACCGTTCAGTTGCGTTAAGTTGATTGGTAAGTGGATCTTTGGCTTCCACTGGAAAATAATGTTTATGCCTGCGGCGTCCAGGAAATTTCATTTGCTACCCGTGTTGTGAGCTAAATAAAAAAAGCGTGAGATTATAGCGTAAATCAGCACGAGTGAGCCATTACAAACGGGTAAATATTGTTTTATTTTTGCAATAAACTAATCAATAACGCACTTTCAATCGCTAACTAGGTATAATTACAACATAAAAAGTTATTTAAGTAGAAATTATGAACGAGCCATTTGACGATTCTTATTGGATGGAACAAGCACTTTTGTATGCTAAACAAGCAGAACAGCTTAATGAAATACCAGTAGGTGCAATTGTAGTGAAAGATAACCAACTAGTTTCAGCTGGCTATAACCGTTCAATAACGGATAACGATCCCTCCGCGCATGCCGAAATGATTGCAATACGTGAAGCTGGAAAAGTACTAAATAATTACCGCTTAATTGATTGTACGTTGTACGTGACGCTAGAGCCTTGCTCCATGTGTGCGGGATTGTTAGTTCATAGTCGAATAAAGCGTTTAGTTTTTGGTGCTGCGGATGCAAAAACAGGATCTGCAGGCTCTATAATGAATTTGCTGCAAGAGCCTAGATTGAATCATCAGGTAGAAGTGTTTGGTGGCATTTTAAGTGAGCAGTGTGGGAATGCTATTTCGGATTTTTTTAAATCTAGAAGGGCACAAATTAAAGCAGCTAAAAAAGCTGCTCGTGATGCCGCTGATTTTAATTAGTCTCTGTCTTAATTTCTAGTTCTGCCATTTCTTGCACTGCAAACATACGTCTGCGCCAGATTATTTTCTTATGAAGTTTACGTAACATAACACGACGACGTGTGGCGGTAGAGTAAATTACATTACGTTTTAATTTTTGTGTGCGTCTACGTTTTAGCATGTGTTCTCCTAATGCAAGAGTGAGAAAGGCACAATATATACTCAAATCACCTTAAAATGCAGAATTCAGCATTTCACAGGGACTTAATATCAAGGCGTTACTTTGCAATAATGGCAGTCCCTTTTAAGAAGTAACAACGAAGAGAGTAAGCCCCTGTGAAATGCCCTTAGGGTTGGTTTAAAAGCAATTTATACGGCGTTATTGATTTTAACAAGGGAATGACCATCCTTTACAATCAATGCCTTGTCTAAATTGCTTTTAATTCCAACTGAAACTCGTATCTTGAGGTGGTTTGGGTATCTATCTTATAAAATAATGATATACGATAAACACACATTAGTGATCATTTGATGACAAGTAAACAGATATTTAATTTACTTAAATTCTACTTATTAATATGCTCAAAAAAACGGATGCCTGATTAATCTTGGTTATTATTTTCACTCGGCTGTTCAGGCTCAATTAAAGCTTGTTGTTTTTTCTGTTTGAGCTCCACTTGTCTCACTTTTTACGTCACTTGTTTCGTTTAGCTTTGGCTTGGTATCAGTATCAGTGCTCAGCTCTGTGATTGGTTCTGGCTCACGTTCTTCTGTAATGGCATTATTTTCATCTAACCAAACAAGTGCGTCGTAATAGCGACGGATATTATCAACGTATTTAACAGCGACATCGCCACGAGCATAACCGTAGCGGGTTTTACGGTAATAGCGCTTTTTAATTAAAAATGGCAGGCGTTTTTTAACGTCAGCCCATTTATCGGGGCTTGCACCTTGTTGTTCGGTAATTATGCGAGCATCGTTAACGTGGCCCCAACCTACATTGTAAGCTGCTAATGCAAGCCATGTTCTATCCGGTTGCGGGATTCTGTCTGGAATGCGTTTAATCAGCTTAGTTAAATATTTTGCACCACCGCGAATATTTTGTTCAGGTTCTAATCTGTTAGTGACACCAACCTGCTTTGCCGTGCTGCGAGTAAGCATCATTATACCGCGCACGCCAGTAGGAGATTTAGCGCGTGGATTCCACATCGATTCTTGATAACTAAGTGCTGCTAATAAACGCCAATCAAGACTCCCAGCATATTGTTCAAACCATGGCTGATAGGTGGGTAAAGTTTCTTTAATTGCTTCTATATAGGCGAGAGTGTTTACATAATTAAATTGGCGTACGTGACCAAAGTACTTTTCTTCAAGTACGTAAAGTTGGTTGCTTTGTTTTATATCACCAAAAAAAGGTACGAGTAAAGCATATAATGAATCGTCTTTTGTTTTTTGAAGTATCCATGCAATAGGGTCGTTATGACTCACTGAAAAACCAATACTTAAATTTGGGTGATAACGACGAAATAATGACAACGTATGTGTGTCGGCAAGTGTGTAATCTATCTCACCATCAATAACCGCTTGCAGAAGCTCTTCTTCGTCAAACTCTTCGCTTTCTGTCCAAGTTAGCTTGGGGTTGTTTTTCTTTATTTTTTGTAGAGTAAGCGAGTGACTACTTTTAGCTATAACGGTAAAGTTACCATCTAGGTCGTCAAAGTCACGTGGGCGAACACGCCCTTGTTTATAAACTAACTTTTGGCTAATTGTGCGATAAGTTGGGCCATAGCGATATTGCTCTGCCCGAGCTTTATTATAGGTAAGTCCTGAGGCAATTAAATCTAAGTCGCCGTTTTCAAGGCGTTCAAACATATCAGATAAGTTAAAAAATGGTACTATTTCAAGCTCTACACCTAAATATTCGGCAAAAGCTTGTGATAATTCATATTCAAAACCTTGCTCGCCTTGTACCGCTTGATAATAGTTACTAGCACTGGCAAGTGTGCCTACACGAATTTTATTTTGCTCTTTTATTTGGGCGAGTTGAGTTGGTTGTTCTTGCATATCACATGCACATAACAACATAACTAAAGTAATGATTATTATTAGTTTTTCTTTGAACATTGTGTGCCCCTTAATCTCGCTAGCCACCGTTATAGCAAAACTAAGCCATCGCGTCACTTTACGTTTTATTTTATTAACTAAAATAGACTATAAATAAAGCCAAAAAGTTAATTTTATGAAAAGCGTAATTTTGAGTTAAATCTGAATGCTAATTGGACTATAATGCGTGCCTAAAATATCGTTCAATCCCTAACCCCGGATGAAATTATCTATGTTGATCCTTCGTGGTGCACCAGCACTTTCAGAGTTCAGAGTTAATAAAATTTTAGCGCGTTGCCAACAATCGCAACTTCCTGTCACTAACGTATATGCCGAGTATACTCACTTTGCCGATTTAACATCGCCTTTGAGTGCTGCTGAGCAAACCAAGCTTGAAAAGCTATTAACTTACGGTCCAACTATTGCTGAGCATACCCCAGCAGGCAAACTTGTACTCGTTACACCTCGCCCTGGTACCATTTCACCTTGGGCATCTAAAGCAACTGACATTGCCCACAATTGTGGTTTAAAGCAAGTTCATCGCGTTGAACGCGGTATTGCTTATTATGTAGAAGGCGATTTAAACGCAGGGCAATTTGCACAAGTCACGGCGTTATTACACGACCGTATGACTGAAGCCACGCACTGTGAGTTTGAAAATGCAGCGCAGTTATTTCGCAGTGATGCACCGCGCCAAATGTCGTCTGTCGATATTCTAGGTGGTGGACGCGAAGCGTTAGCTAAAGCGAATGTTGAGCAAGGTTTTGCCCTTGCTGATGACGAAATAGACTACTTGGTAGAAAACTTTATAAAGTTAGGGCGTAACCCTAACGACATCGAATTATTTATGTTTGCACAAGCAAACTCAGAGCATTGTCGTCATAAAATATTTAATGCTGACTGGACAATCGATGGAAAAGAACAGCCAAAATCGCTGTTTAAAATGATTAAAAATACGTTTGAGCTAAATCCTGAAAATGTATTGTCGGCGTATAAAGATAACGCGGCAGTAATGAAAGGCTCAAAAGCGGGTCGCTTCTTCCCCAATGCGCAAGGTGAATATGCGTATCATCAAGAAGACATTGAAATACTAATGAAGGTTGAAACTCATAACCACCCAACCGCTATTGCGCCATTCTCTGGTGCGGCTACAGGCTCTGGTGGTGAGATTCGCGATGAAGGCGCAACAGGTCGTGGCTCTAAGCCAAAAGCAGGTTTAGTTGGCTTTACTGTATCAAACTTACGTATTCCAGGTTACGAGCAACCATGGGAAAGCGATTTTGGTAAGCCGGGTCGTATTGTTAACGCACTTGATATAATGACAGAAGGTCCGCTAGGTGGCGCTGCATTTAATAATGAGTTTGGTCGTCCTAACTTATTAGGTTACTTCCGTACTTACGAAGAAAAAGTAACAAGCCATAATGGCGAAGAAGTACGTGGTTATCATAAACCAATTATGCTTGCCGGTGGTTTAGGTAATATTCGCTCTGATCATGTTCAAAAAGGCGATATTCCTGTTGGCGCTAAATTAATTGCGCTAGGTGGGCCTGCAATGAACATTGGTTTAGGTGGTGGTGCTGCATCAAGCATGGCTTCTGGTCAATCGAACGAAGATTTAGATTTTGCTTCAGTACAACGCGAAAATCCAGAAATGGAACGTCGTTGCCAAGAAGTTATCGATAAATGCTGGCAGCTAGGTGATGAAAACCCAATTGCATTCATCCACGATGTAGGTGCTGGCGGTTTATCAAATGCGTTTCCTGAGCTTGTTAATGATGGCGGACGTGGTGGTAAGTTCCAATTACGTAGCATTCCTAACGATGAGCCAGGCATGGCACCACACGAAATTTGGTGTAATGAATCACAAGAGCGTTATGTACTCGCTGTTGGCGTAGAAGACTTTGACCGCTTTGAAGCAATTTGTAAGCGTGAACGTGCCCAGTACGCTGTTATAGGTGAAGCAACCGCTGAACCTCACTTAACAGTGTCAGACAGCCATTTTGAAAATAACCCTGTTGATTTACCGCTGGACGTATTATTAGGTAAAGCACCTAAAATGCACCGCGATGTAACGTCAAAGCAAGTTGTTGGTAAAGCGCTTGATACTACATTAATAAATGCAGCAGATGCAGCGCAGCGCTTAATGCGTTTACCAGCCATTGCAGAAAAAACATTCCTAATAACAATCGGCGATCGCTCAGTTACGGGTTTAGTAGCGCGCGATCAAATGGTTGGTCCTTGGCAAGTACCTGTTGCTAACTGTGCCGTCACTGCAGCAACGTACGATACATACCACGGTGAAGCTATGTCACTTGGTGAACGTACTCCTGCAGCATTACTTAATTACGGTGCATCTGCTCGTTTAGCGGTAGCTGAGTCGTTAACTAATATTGCCTGTGCAAACATTGGTAGCCTTGAAAACATTAAGTTATCGGCAAACTGGATGGCAGCAGCGGGTCACCCAGGTGAAGATGCTGGTTTATATGAAGCTGTTAAAGCCGTTGGCGAAGAGCTTTGTCCTGCGCTTGGTTTAACAATTCCTGTAGGTAAAGATTCTATGTCGATGAAAACGACATGGAAAGATGAAGGTGACTCACAAGAGCAATCAGTAACATCACCGCTTTCACTGGTTATAACTGCGTTTGGTCGTGTTGACGACGTACGTAAAACAGTAACACCAGAGCTACGTACAAATAAAGGCGATACATCGCTTATATTAGTTGATTTAGGTGCGGGTAAAAACCGCATGGGCGCATCAAGCCTTGCACAGGTTTATAAGCAATTGGGTGATGTAACCCCTGATGTTGATAACCCAGAGTTATTAAAAGGCTTTTATAACGCAATGCAAGCGCTTGTGGCTGATAGTAAGTTACTTGCTTATCATGACCGCTCAGACGGTGGTTTATTTACCACGGTTGCTGAAATGGCGTTTACGGGTCATACCGGTGTAACGGTTGATTTAGCAGCTTTAACAGGTTCAGACATTGAAGCGCTTTATAACGAAGAGCTAGGTGCAGTAATTCAAGTTGCAAATAGTGATTTAGATGCAGTAAATGCGGTGTTTAAACAACATGGTATTGCAGCAATTAGCCACAACATCGGTACACTTAATAGCGACGATACGATTATATTTAACCGTGGCGAAAACACGGTACTTAATCATACGCGTACTGAGCTTCGTACTATTTGGGCTGAAACAACGTATCAAATGCAAGCCCGTCGTGATAATCCTGAGTGTGCTAAGCAAGAGTTTGATGCAAAATTTGATGCAAAAGATCCAGGCTTAAATGTAAAGCTTAACTTTGATTTAAACGAAGACATAGCAGCGCCATACATTGCAACCGGTGCTAAACCGCAAATGGCTATTTTACGTGAGCAAGGTGTTAATTCTCATTTAGAAATGGCGGCAGCGTTTAACCGTGCAGGCTTTGCAGCCGTTGATGTACACATGAGCGACATTTTAGAAGGTCGTTTAACACTAGAGCAGTTTAAAGGTTTAGTGGCATGTGGTGGTTTCTCATACGGTGACGTACTAGGTGCGGGTGAAGGTTGGGCTAAGTCTATTTTGTTTAACGACATGGCACGCGATCAGTTCCAAAACTTCTTCCATCGTGAAGATACCTTTAGCTTAGGTGTATGTAACGGTTGCCAAATGTTATCAACGTTGAAAGAGTTGATCCCTGGCACTGAGCACTGGCCGCGTTTTGTAACGAATAAATCAGAGCGTTTTGAAGCTCGCTTTAGTTTAGTAGAAATACAAGAGAACCCGTCTGTGTTCTTTAATGGAATGGCAGGTTCACGTATGCCTATAGCGGTTTCTCATGGTGAAGGTCATGCTGAGTTTGCAAACGATGCAGCCACTAAAGCGGCGCTTAATAGCGGCACTGTCGCGGTTAAGTTTGTAGATAACTACGGTAACCCTACAACGCAGTACCCAGCGAATCCTAATGGTTCCCCAGAAGGTATTACAGGTATTACGTCAACTGATGGCCGCGCCACTGTAATGATGCCGCATCCAGAACGCGTATTCAGAAGCGTTGCCAATTCTTGGCATCCTGATGAGTGGATCGAGGATAGCCCGTGGATGCGTATGTTCCGTAACGCACGCAAAAACGTAGGGTAATTTAATTACTTTTATACAAGTTAGATTCATAATCTAGCTGTAAAATAAAAAAGGCTGCATTGTGCAGCCTTTTTTGATTAGTATAGTTTTAGCTAAAAGCACAAAGCATTTAAGGATAGTATGTTTAAGCGAGTTGGTTTAATTGTTGGAGCTGTATTACTAAGCATCTTGCTGCTTGGTTATGTATTTCGCTTGCCATTATTACAGTGGGTTATAGCGCCTGAGCTTAAAAAAGCAGGCATTACGTTAAGTTGTCTCGATTTTTCAATTACGTCTAGCTTAAATATCCATTCTGATAAAGTGTGTGTAAATTATCAAAATCAACAGTTACAACTCACTGGTATTACTGTAAATACAAAGCGTGTAGACATTGAAAATGCAGTGCTAACAGTTAATCCACTCCCTAAAAGTAAAAATGCCAATCAGCTTGCTAAAAACCTTGATTTAGCACTTCCCTTAAATCGCCCATTAATCAATATTAAACAGCTTGTAGTAAAAAGCGAAGAGCTCAATAAGCCACTTAAAATAAGTATATTAGAACCCGAGCTAAATAAATTTAATGTCTCAGGTGATATAAAAGCGAGTGCAATTTTGACTGCTAATAAAGTAAGTGGTCAGTTTTTAATTAATGACGCTCTTTTAAAGCAAGTTATAAACACTAAAAATACATTAATCTCAGATGCTAATTTTAATTCTCAGCAAGCGTTTAGCTTTGACGGTATAGAACTTGAGTTAAATGGCGATATTAGCTCCCAGTTTACTCACATGTATGAGTTTTCTCATACAAATCAGCAGTGCCAAGTTAACGTATTAACCACTGGTAAATTAGCGACTCGTTTTAATTTAAATAGCCAAGCGTTAATGTTTAATACCGATTTGCTTGATAACAAAATTTATTTAACACCAAGCTGTACTGAGTTAATTCCACCGAGTGTATATGCAGACTTTGTGAGCAATCAAGTTCCTTTAAATTGGCAACTTAAACTCCCTCAATCAATTCGCTTAGAGGGGAGTGAGCTCAGTGTACCTGTAATTAATTTGGTGAGTGAAGGCGATAAGCAATTTGATATTTTAATAACAGATACAACACTAAATATTACATCTCCACTTGAAAACTTACAGACAAATTTATTAGCTCAAATAAATACACCCGATATAAATAATATTAGCGCTAATGCTCAGTTATCTGGCGCTGTGATTAAAGGCGATTACGCCGTTATGCTTGAAAGCTTGCCTGAGTTTGTCCCTGCAACAGCGAATGGGCTTAGCCTTAGTGGTCGCTTTGATATAAGTGAGTTTATAGACTCAAAACCAATTGGGCTTATAAATGCTAAATTAACGCTTAGTAGTGTAGATGCGTTTGATATAAGTGCAGTGCAATACCAAGGTGATTTAACAGCAAAAATGGATACAGAATTAAATGCAGAAGTAACGTTAACCCAACAATTAAAAAGCGCAGAATATAAAGAGTTTACAGTCTCGGGTATAAATAACACACTAACGGCAAAGGCTAATTTAGGTGTAGGTGAGTTATTTGCTGATCTAACAGCAAAAACGAATATAAAGGCTGTTAATAGCCCTGACATAAAACTTAATAATATAAAAGTAGAGTCTACAGGCTTGCAAAGCCGTGCACTAAAAGCCACGCATCACGCATTTATAAACGATGTTGAGTTAGTTATAAATCATCATATGTCGTCGCAAGCTCATCCGTTTGAAGTCATTATTCCTGAACAGAATGCGCTGCCGTTAAATAAATTTATTAGGCAATTTGAGCCACTTGCACAACTAACTAAGGGCGAGTTTAATGGTTATATTAGTGGCGATGTAAACTTACAAAATGCATTGTTCAATATGGGGATTAGTCATACAAGTGCACTGTATAACGATTACCTTGCGAGTGATTTAAATAGCGTGTTTAGTGGGGAATATAATTCAGGTAAGCTTAATGTAAAACCCACTACCTTTAATTTAAATGAGTTTAGAGCCGGTGCCGTAGTTAAAACGATTGAAGGGCAATGGCAAGTGAGTAGCAATACCGCGCTGATAAATGATGTAAAAGGAAGTGTGTTTGGTGGCGAGTTTTCGTTAGATACCTACACAATAGGGAAGCCAAACCAAGTTGCCAATGTTAAGTTTGAAAACATTGATGCAAGTAAACTCGTTACACTCGACGATAAGTCGGGCATTGTATTAACGGGGCGCTTGGCGGGGTCTTTACCTGTTCACTTTGATAATGGAAAAATTGAAATAATTGACGGAAGCTTATTTAGCCAAGGAACAGGTAATTTAAAAATTACCAATAATGCCGCGTTTGATGCAGTAATGCAGCAACAGCAAGAGTTACAACCTGTGTTAGGGTTATTAACTAATTTAGATATTCAAAAACTTAATAGCAGTGTGGCACTAAAAAATGATGGTTGGTTAAAACTAGGGGTTAATTTGCAAGGCTATAATAAAGCAGAGCAGCAACAGGTTAACTTTAATTATAACCACGAAGAAAACGTATTTACACTTTTGCGCGCACTGCGTTTAAGTGACGAAATTACACAGAAAGTTGAGCAACAATACTCACAAAAAGGAAACTAATAATGAGACAGTCGTTATTGATAAAAGTACTGCTCGCGCTGAGTGCTATTAGTGCACTAAGTGCTTGCACGCATCGTGTTGAGGTGTCTGCTAAAGAGCCCATTACTATTAATTTAAATGTGAAGGTCGATCACGAAATTCGCGTAAAAGTAGATAAAGAACTCGACAATTTATTTAGTGACGACAGTGAGTTATTTTAAGGAGCTAGAACATGAATACGAAGAAAAAATTAAACATTATTACGTTAGTTAGTGCAGTATGTATGTCGTTCTCTGCTTGGGCTATTAGCCTTGATGACGCTAAAAACCAAGGTTTAGTAGGTGAAGACAGCTCCGGTTATTTAGGACTTGTTATACAAAACGCAGAAGCTAAAGCCGTTGTTGATGACATAAATGCAAAGCGTAAAGCGCAGTACTTAAAGTTGGCTAAAAAGAATAACTTGTCACTTTCACAAGTAGAAGCGCTTGCTGCCGCTAAAACAATTGAAAAAACCCAAAGTGGCCATTACGTTGAAGTGAATGGTAACTGGGTTAAAAAATAAGCGTTAGTTATTGCTTTTTTTTTGCACAAGGTTTTGCACAAAGCTTGTATAAGCCAAAATAAAACCGAGCATTTAAGCGCTCGGTTTTTTACAGCCTTCAAGTAACTGCTGCCAAAAATCAATCCCCTTACGTCTTGCTAAATTTATATTATGCTCTGGAATCGATTCAGGCTCGTTATAACTATCAAGTGCTTCGCTCATACTTGCTTCGCGAATTAAATGCAAAGTAGGAAAAGGTGCTCTATTTGTGTAGTTTGCGGCATCGGTTTCATCACTGTCGGCAAATACGTAATCAGGATGAAAATTAGCAATTTGATACTTTCCTTCAAACCCTTGCGCGACTAAAAGTGCATTAGCTAAATCGACCAAGTCTAAAAAATCTTCAAAGTCACTAAAGCCGTTGTCAAACATGATAAGCGTTGTTTCGCGCTCTGGTTCGCGGTCAAGCTCAACACATTGCTCAAGCATATCCATTACAGCATCATCCATACTTGCTGCTGGACTTACGATGTAATGAATACAGTTGTTTTCTACTTCTTTGCGAGCAAACGGGCAAAAGTTATATTTAACAATAACAGATGACACCCATTCGCGGGTTTGGCTTATAGCTATGTTGGTCACGGTTTTGGCTCTAAATATTGATTAATAATGGTAAGTGTTTTTTGTATAGCACCTTGATTTTTAGCTACGCATTGCGCAGCTTTAATACCTAAGGTTTGGCATGCTTTGGTGTTTTGGCTAAACGTTATAAGCTGCTTTGCGAGTTCGTCGTTACTATCAACCACTACGGCGCCTTTAAGCTTTATAAGCTCGGGATATACATGATCAAAATTGTATGTGTGCGGACCGGTTATTACGCCTACCGAAAACGCAGCTGATTCGAGTGGGTTATGCCCACCTCTGCGAATTAAGCTGCCGCCAATAAAACTCACATTTGCAGCACCATATAAACACTGTAACTCACCAAGCGTATCAGCAAGGAGTACTTGCTCATTGCTATAGTTATTTTGGCTGCGACGGCTAAAACTAAGTGGGCTTTGTGTTAAAAGCTCTGCCACTTTATCAAATTGCTCTGGATGGCGCGGGGCAATTATAAGTAATACATTGGGTTGCTTTTTTAGTAACTGTTGATGGGCTGTAAGTATCAACTCATGTTCTACAGGGTGTGTTGAGCCTGCTACCCATACAAAGCGTTCATCATTGTTGTGTTTATTACTGTTATAAAGCTGTTTAAGATTAAGTACTTTGGCTAATTGCTCGTCACTTGGTGTTATATCAAATTTTATTGAGCCTGTTACATGGCTTTTTGAAGTTTCGAGACCAAGCTGTATAAAACGCTCCGCATCTGCCTTGTTATGACTCGCAAGTACTGTAATTGAGCGCATGATAATATGCGTTAATTTAGCGACCTTTTGATAGCCTTGCTGCGACTTTTCAGAGAGTCTTGCATTGATAACAAGTACCGGTATATTTTTTTTGTGACTTATCGCCATTAAATTTGGCCATAGCTCGGTTTCTAAAATACATAATGCTTGTGGCTTAATACGCTTTAAAAATCGGGCTGTCGCAAACGGAAAATCGATTGGTAAGTAGCTACACGCCACAGTATTTTTAAACTGGCTAAGTATTTGCTCTCTGCCTGTTGGGGTATTACAGGTTATAAGTATATTTAAATTTGGATGCGCTTTTTGAAGAGCTTTAATAAGCGGCGTTGCGGCAAGTACCTCACCAACAGAAGCACAATGAAAAACTAAAGGTTTGGTTTTAGTCGTAAATAAAGACTTACTGATAAACCCAAAGCGCTCTTTAAAGTGTGCACGATAGCCTTGGTTTTTTTTACCTCGTAATATATAGAGATAAAATACAATCAGTGGGCTAATAAAAATTAATGCGGATGAGTAAAAAATGCGTGCCATACTGATCTTTCTTAAAGGGAGATGGCGTTAGTTTACCGTGAAATAGCCGTTTTCTAAACATACTCACAATAAAATATGGTCTGGGTTCAGTTATTACCCGATAAAATGCACACAATTAAATAAAATTATGGAATAATGGATTTAATTTTCCCTGCTATTTCAGTTCCTAGAGGAATTTTTCATGTCAATTATCGATTCAGTGGCAACTAGCTACGTTGAAACACTAAACCGTCATCAAGCATTATTTGAAACGATGGAAGCTTATCATCAAGAATCTATGCAACTGTTAGAAGCCTGCCACAGTGCATTACAAGCTGGTGGCAAGATTGTTTGGTTTGGTAACGGCGGTAGTGCCGCCGATGCGCAGCATTTAGCAGCAGAATTTGTAGTGCGTTACAAATTAGAGCGTGGCCCGCTTGCCTCAATGGCATTGACTACAGATACATCAATTTTAACAGCACACAGCAACGATTATCACTTTGATACGGTGTTTGAGCGCCAGGTTCAAGCGCTATGTAAGCCAGAAGATTTGGTAATTGGTTTAACCACATCAGGTACTAGTAATAATATTAATTTAGCATTAGAAGCAGCAAATAAACTAGGCGCTTTTACAGTGGCATTAACTGGGCGAGATGGCGGTAAAGTAAAAGATATTGCTAAGTTACCTATCATTATAAAAAATGATGAAACAGCACGCATTCAAGAGGCCCACATGTTTATAGGTCACTGGTTATGTGAAGCCATGGATATGGTTGTTGCGGAGCAGCAGTAATGGATTTATCGTTATTAAAAAACTTATCAGCGGCACGAATATTAGTTGTTGGCGATGTAATGCTAGACCGTTACTGGTATGGCGACACAGGTCGAATTTCGCCAGAAGCGCCAGTCCCTGTAGTAAAAGTAAGCAAGTTTGAAGACAAAGCGGGTGGTGCAGCTAACGTTGCAAAAAATATAGCGCGTTTAGATGCAAAAGTTGGCTTACTGGGCTTAATTGGTGAAGACGAAAGCGGGCAGATTTTAGAGACTATTCTAAAAGGTGAAAAAATAAGTTCACAATTAGTCAGTGTATGTGATTTACCGACTATTTCAAAAATGCGTGTTATTAGCCGTCATCAACAACTCGTTCGTCTTGATTTAGAAGAAACGTTTACTGAGCAACACAGCCAGCTTTTATTAAACCGCTTAGAGTTGGTACTTGATGAATACGACTTTATTGTGTTCTCTGATTACAGCAAAGGATCTTTAAGCTTAATTAAAGAGATGGTAAGCCTTGCTAAGGGCGCCGGAAAAACGGTTTTAATCGACCCTAAATCGCCTGATTTACATTTATATGAAGGTGCTGATTACATTACGCCTAATTTACATGAGTTTAAGTTAGCGGGTGGTCAAACCGATTCAGAAGAAGCTTTAGCTGCAAGTGCGCGTGATTTAATTAGCAAAAATGGCATTAAAGCCATGTTGCTTACGCGTTCTGAGCAAGGTATGTCGTTAATTAATGCAGATGAAAAGTTTGATTTTGCAGCACAAGAGCTTGAAGTAAGCGATGTGACTGGGGCCGGTGATACGGTTATAGCTACATTAGCCGTTATGCTTGGTGCGGGCATGGAACCCAAAGATGCTGTCGAAATTGCTAATTTAGCGGCAGGTATAGCGGTTAGTAAATTTGGTGCAGCAACTGTCTCGCCAGAAGAATTAAGTCGTAAGCTTGGTCAGTATTTACATACTACTGGTGAGCATTACCAAACACCATTTGATGATGTACTTCAGCATATTGAATTTGCAAAACAAAACGGTGAAACCATTGTATTCACTAATGGCTGTTTTGATATTTTACATGCTGGGCATGTGCGTTATTTAGCACAAGCTAAAGCGCGAGGCGATAGGCTCGTTGTTGGATTAAATAACGATGAATCTATTACGCGCTTAAAAGGGGCGGATCGTCCTATTAACCCACTAGATGAGCGTGCAATGGTACTTAGCGCACTTTCATCTGTTGATTGGGTTATTCCGTTTGGTAGCTTAGATGATAACGATACTCCCGCTAAATTAATTGAGCAAATAAGCCCTGATATTTTAGTTAAAGGTGGCGACTATACCGTAGAGCAAATAGCGGGTGCTGAGCATGTACTTCGCCATGGCGGAAAAGTTGAAGTGCTTGAATTTTTAGATGGGTGCTCAACATCAAAGGTAATTAGTAAAATTAAGCAGTAATACCAATTTTATTAAAAACATGATCATTCTAGCGTATTAAATAACTCACTAACTACGTTAAAAATTATTTATATAGAACAAGTATGTATCATAATTTTAGCCTTGTTATTGAGCTGCTTTTTTATCGCTATAATAGATCACTAATTTAATGCAATTGGTATAATTAACCTGAGCTCTGGATAATAAATCTATCTCGAGCAGCTATTTTCAGCGCTAACTGCGTTGAATTTACTTGCAATAGGCCAGCTATTGACGCGTAAATTCGCCTTGTTTTCACTGAAAATCTCTTGCTAGAGAAAATAAATTTAAATATCACCATTATTCAATGCGTTAGTAAATATCTTAACCAAAGTTCAGGTTAATTACTGATTTAAGTTACTAAAAATACAAAAAAAGGGATGAAAACACGGTTTTCATCCCTTTTGCTTTTAATATCTTACTTTATTAAAAATAACGTATTAAAAGTTATATTCGTACTTGGCAAATGCTGATGTATCGTTTTCAGCGCCGTCATTGTTAGAAGCAAAAGCACCTAGCGTTAAGCGTCCGCCCATAGAAAGCATTCTGTAACGTAATTCTAACTGCTTACTATTAAATCCTGTTTTGGTAATTGTATTACCTAAGTTAGGGTTGTTAGGGTAACGGTCGCGATTATCACTGTTGTAATCAACATTGCGCAATTTAACCTGCCAATCATCGCCATTAGATAGTTGGCCTAATAAAGTTAAAACAACGGATTGTGCATCGTTATCATAGGTTGAACCAATAGTGCGACCATGGTAGCGATAACCTGATTTATATTCAGTGTGTTCGTAATAGCAATTTTCAGTGGAAGACTCAGAACTACAAGATACGCCCGTATCTATGTATTCAACATTCACCAATATATTTTGATCGTATATGCGCTGTGTTGTTTGTACACCAAATAAATAGGCTCTATCAGCAGGTTTAAATTGCGAACTTGCATCTTCACCAATTGTGCTCGCATATAATGCATAAGGTTGCTCAAAGAGTGTGTCAGACCAGCGAATGTCGACACCGGCAAGTTGGTTGCCAATTTTTGAATCCAGTGCGCTGTCACAGCTTTCACTGCCATTAGCACACGTCGTTTGCCCGGTGATAACATCAATAAAATCACCCGCTGAACTTGGCTGACCGTCACCAGCCCATTGTGCTGACCAGCTAAGTGCAATTTCTAACTGTTGGAGTGGGCGAAAATTAACACGGCTACTCCAAAGTAACGCATCAGGAATTACACGAGTTGATTCAAGCTTTGCCATTTGGGCGGTAAAGCCCCATTGGCCGATCCAACTTAACCAAGGGGTTTCAAAGGCAGTACTTTGCTCTCGCGTTACGCTTACTGCTGGGAGTGGCTTGGCATTGCCAGACATTATTAAACTGTTATCAACACCAGGTCCCCAAAACTGTTCAACAGCACCTGCTCTAAAAATCCAGTTACCTAAGCGATACGCTAAATAACTATCGTCGAACGAGGTATCTTTACAGTCTATAAGTGCTTGTTCATTAGTAACAATATCATCTGTTTTTTTGTCTTTGGCTAAACACTTCTTTCCATCACTTCTTGAGTTAACGGCGATTTTAGCTGCAAAGTTATTGCCTAAATAAGTGTAAGCTGCTGAAAGTTCAGACTCTTGCGTGTTAGTAGCACCAAAACTGGTTGCAATAATAGAATCTGTGGCTGCAAAAGCGGCAAGTTGAACGTTATGCGAACTACTATTTTCTGATTTATAGCGATGCTTTACGCGCAGTAACGCATCTTGCAAGCTTGGCGTTAATTGCTCAAGTGGCGTGCTGTCAACATCATTTATAAAGCTCTTCCACATCAGCGGGTAAGTGGTTACAGGGGCTAAAATAACACCAGCATCAGCTAATTGTTGAATATCAGCTCTTAAGCCATAATCATCTGGTTTTACCCATGGTTCAGCATTAACTGATACGCTTATTGCACAAAAGAGAGTAGAAAGAAGAAAAATTCTGTTTCGCAAAGTTCAGATCCTTATGATTGAAATTGCCGCCAAGTTTATCAACCTAAGCTAGCTATTGCAGCAAATAATAAAATAAAGAGGGTTAATTTTTTGTATAAAAATGTAAGCTATCTATCGTAATAAGTATGCGATTGATATACTGGATGCAAAATAGGAAATAAGGAATGTAATGAGCAACAAACGACTTTTATTTATTCCGGTATCATCACCACAAGGCATTGGTGAATATATGCGTTCGTTGCTATTGGCGCAAAGTTTACAAATCGAATTTGCGAACTCTATTGATATCCACTTCATATTAAATAAGCATACGGCGTATGCAAAAAATTGCCCTTTTGAAACCACATTACTTGAACATTCAGCCACTAAAGAACTTGATTATGTTTGCGAATTTATAGAGCAATTTAGACCTGATGTTGTGGTTTTTGATTGTGCGGGACGCGCAGGGCATATGAAAGCAGCTAAAAAAGTAGGGGCTAAAGTCGTTTTTATTTCCCAGCATGCTAAAAAAAGAGCAAAAGGCTTAAAGCTTAATCGAGTTAATTTAATTGATGTACATTGGGTTGTGCAGCCCGATTATTGCATAGAGCCACTAACTTGGGCTGAAAGCACCAAGTTAGCAATGTTTTCTCTGGCATACCCAAATAATGTAGGTCCTTTTGTTGCTTTTGCATCTAGTGAGCAAAAACGGGATGTGTTGAATCGATATCATTTAGAGCCAAATAGCTACTTTATTGTTAATGCGGGCTCCGGTGGGCACAGTGTAAATAACTTAAATTGTGCGGATGTTTATTTTAATGCTGCTCTTAAAATTACTAAACGTACAGGGTTAACAGGTGTTGTGGTTTTTGGTCCAAATTATCCTGGCGTTATCCCAAACTCTAATGAACTTATTTGCTTATCAAGCTTACAAAATACTGATTTTTTGGCGCTAATGAGCCAAGCTAAAGTCGCGCTGCTTAGTGGTGGCGATACTTTACTGCAAGCTATTGCAGTTCAAACTCCTGTTGCTGCATGCGCTATATCTAAAGACCAAGCAGCACGTTTAGCGCACTGCGTTGGTACAGGCGTTGTGCTAAAAGCGAATTTTGATACTGATGATATATCGGCTAAAGTCGAGCATATTATTGAGACGTCTTTTTATAATGGGCTTGTTAATAAATATGCTCAGCTTGAAAATATACACAGCTATGATGTTATTACTGAAGGTGTAAAAAATATGCTCATAGGAGAACATTCATGAACGTTGTAATTGTTATTGATTCATTGGTTGGCGGTGGCGCTGAAAAAGTGATGCTTACGCTTGCCGAGGAATTGGTAAAACTACAGCATAATGTCACTATTTTATCTCTTGCTAGCAGTGTTGAATACGATATTCCAGACATGGTAAATGTTGAAAGTTTACTTTCAGATAGAGCATCTAAAGTTGATAGATTTTGGCAGCGTAAAAACAGTGTTTTGAAACTCGAAGCGTGGTTTGAAAAAAAACAGAGCGAGATTGGCAGTATTGATTTAGTTCTTTCTAACCTTGATAGAAGTAATAACTTACTCGCACGCAGTAATATCAAAAATGTTCATTTTGTTATTCATAACTCCGTTAATGCTGAACTTGCTCGTCAAAAAAAGTTAGGTCCATTTTCTTACTTATACCTTAAAAAAAGTAAACAAAATTTAAATGGTAAATCACTGATTTGCGTATCAAAGGGGGTTGAAAAAGAAATAACACAAGGGGATTTAATTCGCCCAAGTGCAATTACGACTATTTATAACCCGTTTGATTTTGAAAAAATAAATCAGCAAGCGAACGAGCAAAATAACAATATCCCAAATGAGCCCTACTTAATTCATGTAGGAAGACTCGCCAAACAAAAACGCCACGATATATTATTTGCAGCATTTGCAAAGCTTGATAAAAAATACAAGTTAGTACTTTTATGTAATAAACCTGCAAAAGCGATAAAGCTTGCACAGGCGTACGGCATAGAAAAGCAGTTAGTAGTGCCAGGGTTTCAACAAAACCCGTACAACTGGATTAAGCATGCCAAAGCTTTAGTGTTGAGTTCTGATTTTGAAGGACTCCCAACGGTATTAATTGAGGCTTTAGCGGTGGGTGCTCCGGTAGTTAGCACTAATTGTACATTTGGGCCAAACGAAATATTAACAGGCGAGCTAAGTAAATATTTAGTACCCGCTGGACAAAGTGAGGCATTAGCCGATGCTGTTAAGCAGGTATTAGCTGACAAACCTAATGTAAAAAACGCAGAAATTTTAAAACAAGTACAGGCAGAGCAGGTTGCTCTGCAGTATTTAGCGCTAGTTAACTAGCGCCTGATAAAGCTTTAAGGTAGTTGCTGTGTAGAGTTTGAAAGTCACTTGCTTGCCAATTAAATGTATTATTTCGGCCTTGTTCTTTTAAAAATGAACGTTCAAGGCGCGTTATATTACTTTGTTGCCACTGTGCATTAGGTTTTTTTATTTCACCTCTATCAAAGTCGATAATATACACATCACCAATGTCATTAAATAAAATGTTATTAATGTTTAAATCGGCGTGGTACACACCTTTTGCATGAAATAGCGCGATTGTTTTCGCAATGCGCTCTAACTCATCTTGAGTCAATGAGCGTTTAATTAATATATCGAGTACGCTTTTAGCGCCTGTAACAGCCTCGGTAATAATATCACCACGATAAATTAATCCGCTGCGGGTTACTTTAGCTGCAATAGGGATTGGCACGTTTAAACCAAGCTCTATAAGTTTACTCATTAAGCTAAACTCTTTATACACGCGGGTTTGTTCAAGCCCTGGATATAAATATTGATCGCTTAGTAATTTACCCACTAAACCACCACGCCAATAATGCCTCAGCACGGCTGTTAATTTGTCTTGTTTAAAAAACCATGCTGTTGCTCTGCCTTTTTTAGCACCCACAATTTTATTTTGTTGTTGCCAAAAATTGGCATCAAACCAATCAAGAGTAATTTGGCTTGTGTATTTAGGGTGGCTTAATACAGTGTGATTGCCTTGCACGTGTTGTTTAAACATAGCTCTGTGTAATTGCTAAATAATGGGCCTATATTAGCGCGTTTTAAAGCGCAGGATAAGTGCTTGCAATAGCGTGATTATAATTTAAGATCGGCTTTTGTATTTAATACCTAAGGGAATGTGTGACTCAAGCTCCTAATTATTCATCTATTTGTATATTAAGACTCTCAGCCATTGGTGACGTATGTCATGGTGTGAGTGCAGTACAAGCTATTCAAAAAGCACATCCTAATGCAAAAATCACCTGGATTATTGGCAAAGTAGAAGCCATGTTACTTGCTGACTTACCGGGCGTTGAGCTGGTTGTGTTTGATAAAAAGCAAGGCAAAGCTGCACTTAAAAGCTTAAAACAACGCTTTAAAGGTCAAAAATTTGATGTGCTACTTAACATGCAAGTAGCACTAAGGGCTGGGTTTGTAGCGCGTTGTATTCCGGCAAAAGTAAAAATAGGGTTTGATTGGGCGCGTTCAAAAGAATTACACAGCTTATTTATTAATAAACGAATAGAGCCACAAGCCCAAGCGCATGTGCTTGAAGGTTTTAAAGGTTTTGCTAAAGTCATTGGTGTAGCTGATTATAAGCCGAGCTGGAACATGCCCTATACCGAGCAAGACCAAGCGGTTGCAGATGAGTTACTAACACCAGAGTACCTAACTAATAAACTATTAGTAATATCGCCAGCAGCAAGTAAAGCACAGCGTAATTGGCTCGCTGATCGTTATGCCACATTGGCTGATTATGCAAGCGAGCAAGGCTTTAAGGTGGTATTGACGGGTGGTCCAACAGAGCTTGAAATTAACCTAGCAAATAGCATTATTGAGCACAGCAACACGCCGATTTTAAACTTGGTGGGTAAAACAAAACTCAAAGAGTTGTTGTGCGTGTTAAAGCGTGGCAGCTTAGTGCTTGCGCCCGATACTGGCCCTGCGCATATGGCGGTGACAGTTGGTACGCCCGTTATAGGTTTGTATGCACATTCAAATCCAGCACGCACAGGTCCTTACTTATATCAAGACTACGTGGTAGAGGTTTATCATCAAAACTTGCTTAAGCAAACAGGTAAAACGGCAAAACAAGTCTCGTGGGGGACGCGCGTTAAAGGCGATGATTTAATGAGCCAAATTACGGTTGATGATGTAAAAGCGATGTTTGACCATGTTGCACAAAAAGAGTCTTTGTAATGAATAAGCAACAAAAAAATAAAGCGCTTTTTTTAGACCGCGATGGCGTGGTAAATGTTGATCATGGTTATGTGTATCAAAGCGATAAATTTGAATTTATTGACGGTGTTTTTAGCACTTGTAAAACATTTTATGATGCAGGCTATAAAATCATAATCGTCACTAATCAATCTGGAATCGGACGAGGTTATTACAGCGAAGCTGATTTTTTAGC
This sequence comes from Pseudoalteromonas aliena SW19, assembly GCF_014905615.1. Lineage (NCBI taxonomy): Bacteria > Pseudomonadati > Pseudomonadota > Gammaproteobacteria > Alteromonadales > Pseudoalteromonadaceae > Pseudoalteromonas > Pseudoalteromonas aliena. The sequence goes on along the minus strand of NZ_AQGU01000026.1, from coordinate 430,154 downwards.
ACTAACACAATGGATGAAAGATCAATTTAGTGCCCACAGCATTGAAGTTACCGATGTGTATTTTTGCCCGCATCACCCTAAAAAAGCGCACCCTGAGTATTTGAAAGAGTGCAGTTGCAGAAAGCCTGCGCCAGGTATGTTATTGCAAGGTATAGAAGATCATCACATTGATCCTGCTTGCAGTATTATGGTGGGCGATAAACTCAGTGATATGCAGGCTGCGAAAAAAGCGGGCATTACGACTCGTGTTTTAGTGCGTTCGGGTCAAAGCTTTGACGAGAACGCCAAGCAAGAAGCTGATTTAATTATCGATTCTATAAGTAGTTTATCTGCACTTTTAAACACATAAATAAACAGCCTGTAAACTGGCAGGAATTCCTTCCAATTTATAGCGTTTGCGACGAACTGCAAACCGTGCATTTTACCCATTAAACTTTTACAATACCCCGCATAATAAACAGCCGCGTAAGTGCGGTTGTTTACCCGTTCAAATAGATGGAGAACCTAGATGAGAGCATCTGCTTTTTTTAGCCAGTTACAACAGCAAATTGAAGACGTAAAAACCGAAGGTTTGTATAAAAGCGAACGTATTATTAAGTCCCAGCAGCAAGCTCAAATCGAAGTTGCATCAGGTAAAGTAATCAACTTTTGTGCTAATAACTACTTAGGTTTAGCTAATAGCCCAGAGCTAATTGAAGCTGCGCAAAACGGTTTAAATAATCATGGTTTTGGTGTGGCGTCTGTTCGTTTTATTTGTGGCACGCAAGATATTCATAAAACACTAGAGCAAAAAATCAGTGAGTTTTTAGAAACAGAAGATACTATTTTATATTCTTCATGTTTTGACGCAAATACAGGTTTATTTGAAACCATTTTAGGCGCAGAAGATGCCATTATCTCTGATTCATTAAACCATGCATCAATTATCGATGGTGTACGTTTATGTAAAGCTAAGCGTTTTCGTTATGCAAATAACGACATGGCTGATCTTGAAAAGCAATTAATTGCAGCAGATGAAGCCGGTGCTAAAACAAAATTAATTGCTACCGATGGCGTGTTTTCTATGGACGGCGTTATCTGTAATTTAGAAGCAGTGTGCGACTTAGCCGATAAATACGATGCACTTGTAATGGTAGATGACTCTCACGCTGTTGGTTTTGTTGGCGAAAACGGTAAAGGTACACCTGAGTACTGTAATGTATTAGATCGTGTAGATATTATTACCGGCACTTTAGGTAAAGCGCTAGGTGGCGCATCAGGCGGCTATACATCAGGTAAAAAAGAAATTGTTGAATGGTTACGTCAGCGTTCACGCCCATACTTGTTCTCAAATTCATTAGCGCCTTCAATTGTTACTGCATCAATTAAAGTACTTGAAATGCTTGAAAATGGCGGCGAGCTGCGCGCTAAACTTTGGTCAAATGCTAAATATTTCCGTGAGCAAATGGAAGCTGCTGGTTTTACGTGTGCAGGTAAAGACCATGCAATTATCCCAGTCATGCTAGGAGATGCCAAAGTAGCCTCGTTAATGGCTGATAAGCTACTTGCTGAAGGCATTTATGTAACCGGTTTTTCATTCCCAGTAGTACCAAAAGGGCAGGCTCGTATTCGTACACAAATCTCAGCGGCGCATAGCATTGAACAACTTGATATTGCGATTGATGCATTTACCCGTATCGGTAAAGAAATGGGCGTTATTTAATTTTATTTTAAACCGACGCCTCGCTTCGGTTTTTTTAGTTGAGTGTGAATTATGAAAGCATTATCTAAATTAAAAGCAGAACCTGGTATTTGGATGACAGATGCACCAAAGCCAGAAGTGGGTCATAACGACTTACTAATTAAAATTCGTAAAACAGCTATTTGTGGTACCGATGTACATATTTACAAGTGGGACGAATGGGCAAGTAAAACCATTCCTACTCCAATGGTTGTTGGTCACGAATATGTGGGTGAAGTCGTCGATATGGGCCAAGAAGTTCGAGGCTTTAAAGTTGGCGACCGTGTATCAGGCGAAGGGCATATTACGTGCGGGCACTGTCGAAATTGCCGTGCAGGGCGTGTGCATTTATGCCGTAATACAACGGGAGTTGGCGTAAATCGTGAAGGTGCATTTGCTGAGTACTTAGTTATTCCTGCATTTAACGCATTTAAAATTCCAGATAATATATCTGACGAACTGGCTTCTATTTTCGACCCATTTGGTAACGCAGTTCATACCGCACTATCGTTTGATTTAGTTGGCGAAGATGTACTTATAACTGGTGCAGGCCCAATTGGTATTATGGCAGCAGCTGTTGCAAAGCATGTTGGTGCTCGCCATGTTGTTATTACCGACGTAAACGAATACCGTCTAGACTTAGCACGTAAAATGGGTGCATCACGCGCTGTAAACGTGGCAAACGAAAAGCTTGAAGATGTAATGAAAGAGCTAGGTATGACAGAGGGCTTTGATATTGGCCTTGAAATGTCAGGCGTACCAAGCGCGTTTAATTCAATGCTTAATAACATGAACCATGGCGGTAAAATTGCCATGCTAGGTATTCCACCATCAGATATGGCGGTTGACTGGAACCAAGTTATTTTTAAAGGCTTGGTGATTAAAGGTATTTACGGTCGCGAAATGTTTGAAACGTGGTACAAAATGGCAAGTTTGATTCAATCGGGTCTTGATTTGAATCCAATCATCACACATCAGTATTCTGTGGATGACTTCCAAGCTGGCTTTGATATGATGATTTCAGGCCAGTCAGGCAAAGTAATTTTAAACTGGGATTAGTTTTAAAAATTCTAGATAGGGCGGCTTAGGCCGCCTTTTTTATACTATTAATTAAAGAGACTCCAATGGCATTTAAACATATTTCTATAGCGCAAACGTTAGAGCTTTTAGATAAAGAAGACGTTGTAATTGCAGATATTCGCGATCCTAATTCGTATCAGGCTGGTCATATTCCAGGCTCTGAAGCGCTGTCTAACGGTAATATTGCGCAATTTATGATGGAAAAAGAGTTCGATCAGCCAATTATTATCGTGTGTTATCACGGGATGAGCTCTCAAGGTGCCGCTAGCTATTTAGTTGAGCAAGGTTTTGAAGACGTTTACAGTATGGATGGTGGTTTTACTGCTTGGGAAGCGGCTTATAGCGAGAAAGTAGAGCGATGATAGAGCTTGGCAGTTTAAATAACCCGCGCGCCGCACAGGGCTTTATAGATTATTTAAAAAGCCAAGGCCTAGATGCAAAGATACACTCAGCTGATGGCAGTAATGTCATTATTAGTGTGCTTGAGGAAGATTTTCATCAAGTGCAGCCGCTATGGGCTGAATTTACACAAAATCCTAATCATGAAAAATACCAGCAAGCATCATGGGATGTAGGCAGCACACAATCGCCGCTTAAATACCAAGGGCAGTCGCTTAATTTAATGGCGCGATTTAAAGCGCTTAGCTGGCTTAATCAAACGGTTAGTATATTGAGTATTGTTATTTATGTTGCTTTTTTATTGGGGGGATTTAATGAAATTTATACTATGCTGCAATTTAATCCATCGCAACCGCTTAGCTGGTTAACTCCCGCTCTTGTTCACTTTAGCGCGATGCATATTGTGTTTAACTTAATTTGGTGGATGTCGCTTGGTGATAATATCGAAAAGCAGTGTGGGAAATTAAGCTTAATCGGCTTATTTTTGGTGACTGCGCTTATTAGTAATTGGGCACAATATTTAATGGTTGGCCCGAATTTTGGCGGGCTAAGTGGCGTGGTGTATGGATTACTTGGTTTTTGTTGGATACATAGTTTTTTAAACCCTAACAAGCCTGCGTTAGTAAGTACGGCAATAGTTGGTTTTATGTTAGTTTGGTTAGTGCTTGGCTTTGCAGATGTATTGTTTGTAGGTATGGCTAATTGGGCGCACTTAGGTGGGTTAATAAGCGGTATTGCTTATGCCTACACCGCAAAAATATTTAACAAAAACAGTTAGCGTTAAAACCAATCCGCTTGATTATGGCCATTATTTAACTATTTATAAGAATTTACTCTGTTAAATTAAGCAATGCTTACGCGGATTGGTATCAATTACTAATGATATAAATACTTAGTAAACAACACTTCACGGATAATTTCGTGGCCAGTTTCTTCTTTTAACAAGCTTTTAAGTCTTTCGAAGCATTTAGCGCGTATTTCTTCGCGGCCAATAAGTGATTTTATTTTTTCTTCAGGTTCTTTTGATAATATTTCAACCAATGCGTCACGAAGTAAAGGCGTGTGGTGTTCTACAATCGCTATGTCTGATGTATCGGTCAGCATTAAATCCACAGTGACACGCACATAGCCCATTTTTTTACTCGAAACGCCAATGTAGTTAGTAATAATGTCAGGCTCAAAACCAAAATAACCAACGGTCGATTTTGCGTTTGCCGTTAAGCTTATAGCGCTCATTATTAGTGCAAAAAGACCTATGTATACTATTTTTTTCATATTTAAAGCGTTTCCGTAAATCTGTTACAAATAGTTTATACTTAATAAGTCCTAATAAACAGCGCCAAGCAATTATTTATATTAGTTATTTTAGGCTGCCGAATCATCACTTTTTCAAATGCATCGGCAATGTTATCATTACCTTGGATTTTATTTTATTGAGCTAATGTGACTACTTTCCCTATTTCTTTATCTGTTGATTGGTCTCCTGCTTCACAAGTAAGTGATTTATCTAATTCTGAGCACGATTGGCTGTTTGAATCGCATTCTTTAACGGCTAAATTAAAAAGTCATTCGCAATCCTTTAGTGTGAAAGTGCTTAGTGAGCAGGTTTTTGACTTATCAATACAGCAACAAAAATTACTTAATTGCACCTTAACATCAGCATTGAATCGCGAAGTGCTATTATTATGTGACGATAAGCCTATGGTATACGCGCAAAGTTGGCTGCCAGATAATCTATTACTAAAGCAATCAAAAAATCCTTTGCATAATATGGGAGAAAGGCCATTAGGCGATGTGATTTTTCAAGATCCAGAACTTGTTCGTAAAAATATAGAAATTGCGCGCTTTAATTCCATCCATCCATTACAGCAACTCGTGTCACAATTAAATTTGCCTAAGCAAACCTTACTAGGCAGACGCAGTGTATTTTCATTGCAAAGTTATAACTTTTTAGTCTGTGAAGTTTTTTTACCCGGAGCGTATTTGTACTCATGAAGCTAGCCCTTTTAAAAGCCAACCATATTCCTTATTACATACAGCTGATGCGTGTAGATAAGCCTATTGGTACGTTATTATTGCTTTGGCCAACATATTGGGCATTATGGTTTGCTAATAATGGCATGCCAAGCTTGGTTAATTTTGTTGTATTTACACTTGGCGTTATTGTAATGCGAAGTGCTGGATGTGTAATAAACGACTTTGCTGATAGAAAAATAGACGGCTCAGTAAAGCGCACAGCTCAGCGCCCACTGGCTTCAGGGGTCGTTAGTAATGGTGAAGCGCTTAGTTTATTTTTGCTGCTTATTGTACTCGCGTTTATTTTGGTATTAATGTTAAGTATTAATACTATTTTACTTTCTTTCGCAGCGCTGGCATTGGCATTTTGTTACCCGTTTATGAAACGCTACACACAGTTACCCCAAGTTGTACTCGGTGCCGCTTTTGGTTGGGCAATACCTATGGCTTACATGGCTTCAATAAATCAATTACCTATACAAGCTTGGTTGTTGTTTTTTGCAAATGTTTGTTGGACGGTGGCTTACGACACTATGTATGCCATGGTTGATAGGGACGATGATTTAAAAATAGGCGTTAAATCAACAGCTATCTTATTTGGTAGGTATGACCGCCATCTCATTTTTTTACTTAATGCGGTGTTTATTACGTTAGTTGCTTTTATAGGTTTAGTTAATGGGTTGTCTGTCCCCTTTGGAATTGGTTTGGGGGTAGCAGCGGGTTTATTAGTTTATCAACAAGTGCTTATCCATCATCGTGAACGAGATGCCTGCTTTAAAGCATTTTTAAATAACCACTATGTAGGCTTAGCTATTTTTATTGGTTTGTTGTTTTCATATCCAATAGCATTTTAAAGCCTCAATAAAGGTTGTTAAAATACGCTATTTTGAGCTATCGGGGTGGATCAATAATACCGCTAATAGATGCATTTTTTCTAAACCAACCAGCTATTGAGTAACGCTTGTTTATGGCTGGGAGTACCTCGTGAACAAAGCGCTCACTTTCAAATAGCACTAAGGTGCCAGCTGTGGGCTTAATAATGATTTCGATTTCTTTACTTTTATGTTTATAAATAACAAGTTCGCCGCCTTGAGCTGGCGTGTTTAAGTAGAGCACACTCGTTATAACCCTATTGGAGCGGCCTTTAAAAGCATCAACATGTTTTTTATAAAAATCACCCGACGTATATTTGGCATAATGGCATTCATAATCAAATAAGCCGATAAAAAACGTGCGATTGAGTGTCGTTTTAATGTTTTCCATTATAGCTTGATAAGCTACTTGAGCTTGTGAAGTGCCATCAAACCAATAGGTTTTATCTTTGCGAATACTATCGTCTACTTGTAAATTATTTAAACGACCAATACCAGCAAGTGTAAAATGCGGGTTTATACGATAACAATCTGCCATTAAATCGCTAATAAGTCGTTCATCAATAGCTTGATGAATAACACTGTAACCTTGCAATTCTATTTCAGTTAAATAATTGTCGTAGGCTAAGAGGTTGAGCATTTATGTCAGCTGTTTTTTTTAAGGTGCGACAGTGTAGCCGAAAAGATATCAAAAGCTACCACTTTTATGTCGCATAGTTCTTAAAAACAGCGTTGTTTCAGTAACCTGAACTCTGGATAATAAATTCATCTCAAACCGCTATTATCAGTGCTAACTGCGTTGAATTTACTTGCAATAGGCCCGCTATTGATACGTAAATTCGCCTTGTTTTCACTGATAATCACTGGTTAGAGAAAGATAAGCTTACATGTTTTACATTTCAATATGTTAATGAATCTCTTAACCAGAGTTTAGGTTACGTAATCGCCGTTGCTGCCTTTTTGATCAGCGATAACAAGTGCTCTACATGTTCGCCAACAGCTGTTTTTTGGCTTGTTTGCACAACCAATTGTTCATGGCTTACATCTTTATTAGTTTTTAATTGAACCAGTTCAGAATGTTCGGCGACTGTGTTTGCATGCTCAATACTTGCAATAGCAAAATGATCAGACTTAGCAAGGCCAACCATCACCTGATCAATATTACCCACTTTAATACTTGACGATTTATTCAAAGAATCAATCGCTTCATTTAACATCGTTTGCACTTGCTTTGATTGGGAAAAGCAGCCAAACATAGGGTATTTATCTAAGTCACGCTTACTAATATCATTTTGATGAGCAAGTGGGTGATTATTAGAAACGAATAAGATGAGTTGATCTGGTAAATGTATATCACTGCCTATGCTATTAACTGCTTGGGAGTAAACACTAATGTCTATTTCACCTTGCTGCAGTTTACGGCTAAGTTCGTGCTGCTCTTGCAGTTGCATCTCTATTTTTACATGAGGGTATTGTGCTAAAAATTGCCCACAAGAAATAGGAACTATACTGCTTGCTGTATTAGTGTAGCCAATCACGAGTTTTTCATCAGGGCTGCCATTAGCTGATTGAAAAATACGTTTTTTGGTTAGCTCTAGTTCACAGAGGGTGTTTTGGGCGTATTCAAGAAAAAGTTCACCCTCAGGAGTCAGTTTTACTGAACGAGTAGAGCGCTTTACTAATTTATATCCAATTTCATCTTCAAGAGTTTGAATGCTGCGGGTCAGTGCTGAAGTACTTATTTTAGTTTGCTCTGCTGCTTGTCTAAAATGACGTAATACGCCAAGCGCTAAAAATTGCTCTAATTGTTCAAATCTCACTCTATAGTCCCTTTTTATAAGTAAGCTGTAAATTGTGCACACATCAATTATATTAAGTTTAGCTGCGTGGCTAAAAAATTAATATTTGATGTATTTACAATTTTTGGGAATCCCTTTTATATCTCAATATCTAACCGTTAAAAGTTTACTTTTTATTCATCCAATATAAGTAAATAATAAAAAATATTTTTAAAATTAGATTAATAGTCATCTTACATTAAGTTAACCATTCGATTTAATGAAAAAGTATGCCACAAATAAGGGTACTGATTAAAGCACAATTTATAAATAATTGAGTGAAAAATGACTTGTATCAGTTTTTACTTAACAAAATTACGGTTAATACGATTACTAAGAGGTTTATTCTCAATGCTTTGTAATTCTATTTCGATCGCATCGCATGAAATATAGATCTCAAACAAGGAAGTTAAGAGTGACAAGCTTAGGCAGGTCAAACTAATACCAAACAAAATAATACCGGTTGTATTAAATTCAATAAACAAAGCGAACATAGACAGTGTGCACAATAAAAATGCAGCTACGCCATATACCTGCATTGTTCTTATTAGGTTTATCCGTTTTCTTAAATTAGTAATTTGAGCAACTACAACTGGGCGAATTGATTCGCCTTCACGGGCATTTAACTCCCTAATTAATTGCGCTAGCACTAAAAATCGGTTTGTATAGGCTAGTAATAATAGTGATATCGCTGGAAAAAGTAGGCCTGGGGTTGTGAGTGTCATGTTTATTCCTTAGAAAGTGCAGCATGCAAGTAGCGCAGATATTGTTAACATAAAATAAATGAGGTGGATATTGCAAAATATTAATAATAGCAGTTCAACAGATAGTGCTTTTCAATGGGTTACAATATACAAAGCTGAAAATACCCTTGAAGCTAATATTATTAAAGGTTTAATACTCGCAAGTGGGATTGAATGTAAAATTGCAGGTGAAATGCTACAAGGAGCTATCGGTGAGATACCATTTGAACAGACACAGGTTAGTGTGCAGGTTTATGTGATAAAAGAGCGCCATGCGCGGCAAATATTGGTAAACTATCAACAAGTAAAACAATCAGCTCCAGACTGGGTATGCCCTAACTGCAATGAGCATAATGGATCAACATTTGATTTTTGTTGGTCGTGTGAGACGTTAAAAAATGACTAAAGCAAATAATTTTCAGCGCATTAGAGAGCTAAACTATTTACAAAAAGCCGTTTTAGCGAGTGCTTTAATAGAGCGCATGCTACCAAATTACGGTTTATTTAGCGAGGCAACTGGGTTTGGTGATGAAACCTTGTTACGTAGTTCGCTTAATGTTTGTTGGGAAAAAATATTACTGCCTAAAAGTAAAATAGATCTCGAAAAACAAGTTGAAAAAATAGAACCAAATGTTCCTGAACTTGCTGATTTTGATATGTTTGGTACTTACCCTGCAATTGATGCTGCTACCTCTTTACTTAGTTTAATGCATGGTTTAATGGCGCAAGATGAGCAAGAGTTCATTAGTGTGAGTAAAATATCGCAAGCTACCGTTGCGCGCTTTATTGAATATCAAATGACCGTTGAAGGTGAAGTTGCAGATAATAAAGCAGTGAGAGAGCATCCACTAATGCAATACGAAATTGAAGTATTGGGTGAGCTAATTGATTTTGTAGAAAACATGGGGCGTATTACCTCTGAAAGCGTAAAGGCGCTTAAAAAGTTTGCCCTAGAAGATGGCCAAACCAATATTGGCCTAGCGTTATAAAAACAGCGAAGTGAAATTTTAAAGGCAGGAGAAGTACAGTGCGAATTTTAGGCATTGAGTCGTCGTGTGATGAAACAGGTATTGCGATATATGATGACGAAAAAGGCTTATTAGCTCATCAGCTATACAGTCAAGTAAAAGTACATGCCGATTATGGGGGCGTAGTACCTGAGCTCGCATCGCGCGATCATGTTCGAAAAACGCTACCGCTTATAGACGCAGCTTTTGCGCAAGCGGGTTGTGGTCCCGAAGACTTAGATGGCATCGCCTATACAGCGGGGCCTGGCCTAGTAGGGGCATTATTAGTTGGCACCTCTATTGGTCGCTCGCTTGCATACGGTTGGGATATTCCAGCTGTTGCAGTGCATCATATGGAAGGGCACTTACTCGCCCCAATGCTTGAAGAAAATGTACCAGAGTTCCCGTTTATTGCATTGCTTGTATCGGGCGGTCATACCATGATGGTAAAAGTGGCTGGTATTGGTCAATACGAAGTACTCGGTGAGTCAGTTGATGATGCCGCAGGCGAGGCCTTTGATAAAACGGCTAAGTTACTTGGTCTGGACTATCCAGGTGGTCCGCGCTTAGCTAAAATGGCTGAGCAAGGTGTTGCTAAACGCTTTGTATTTCCTCGGCCAATGACCGATAAACCCGGTCTTGATTTTAGTTTTAGTGGTCTAAAAACGGCCGCCTCTATTACTATTCGTGAAAGTGACGATGACGAGCAGACCAAAGCCGATATAGCTCATGCATTTCAAACCGCAGTTATTGATACCCTTGTTATTAAATGTAAGCGTGCGCTCAAACAAACGGGCATTAAACGTTTAGTAATTGCAGGTGGAGTGAGCGCCAATACGCAGCTTCGACTGCAGCTTGAGCGTGTTATGAAAGGTATGAAAGGTGAGGTGTTTTATCCTCGCACTGAATTTTGTACCGACAATGGTGCTATGATTGCTTATGCAGGTATGCAGCGTTTAAAGGCTGGCCAATTTGCAAGTCTTGATATGAAAACAAAGCCACGTTGGCCAATAGACAGTCTTGAGCCGATTTAATGACTCATATTTTAGATATTTTTGTTTTCATCAGTGGGTGCTTTTTTAGCGCCCACCTTTGGTTCATCACCACTAAATAAACGAACAATATTAGTGCGATGACGAAAAATAATTAATAGCGTTATAAATACAACTGGAAGCGTATAAAGAGGTTTTATTAACCAAGTGTAAAGAGGGGCTAGCGATACGGTAACTAATGCGGCAAGTGATGAATAACGTGTTATTGCAACAATAACAAGCCAAGTACATACCAGCAAACCAGCTAGTGATAAGCCAATAGGCAATAATGAACCGAACGCAGTTGCTACAGCTTTACCGCCCTTAAAGCTAAAAAATACAGGGTACATATGTCCTAAACAAGCACCTACGGCGACTAACCCAAGCGCTAAAGGTTCCAGCTCTAAAAAGTAAGCCCCCCAAACCGGAATAGTGCCTTTTAAAATATCAAAAACCAAAACAAGGCATGCGGGCAATGTTCCGCCTAGTCGGTAAACATTTGTAGCGCCGGGGTTGTTAGAACCGTTAGTACGAGGATCAGGAAGTTTGAATAGCCGTGACACTAATATAGCCGATGAAATCGACCCGAGTAAATAAGCTAAAACAAACATCAAAATGGCTAACACACGCTTCCTTACTTTTTTATCATTATACTAATCACATTTAATGCAATTAGCATTGCTTTTGGGCTATTATTGGCGGCAAAATTTATCGTAAAAAATTATTATGCTTCTTTAATTATTAGCTAATCTAGCTATTTCGTTATTGTAGAAGGATTTTTTACATATTTAAACACTGATTAAAGCATAGGCAGTATTAATTTTATTAATGCTTAATATCACTATTCAGTCGTTTTTGTCATTTGGAGTATCAATGGACAAGGTATTTATATCTCAATTGCACGTCGACACCATTATTGGAGTGTACGACTTTGAAAAAGAAAGTAAACAGAGCCTTTATTTTGATATTGAAATGCTTAGTGATATTAAGCCCGCAGCAGCCAATGATGACATTAATTTAGCACTTGATTATTCAAAGGTGAGTGAACGAGTTATTGAACACAGCACCGCTAAGCCTGTTGAATTACTTGAAACGCTAGTGGAGCAGCTAGCAGATATTATTTTGACTGAATTTAATACCCCGCAAGTAACTATTAGAGTGAGTAAGCCCGCAGCTGTAGCACAAGCACGAACGGTTGGTGTTGAAATTACACGCGCTAAGGTAAGTAACTAAATGGCGCAGATTTATATCAGCCTTGGGTCAAATATAAATAAAGCGCATTATATTCAATGTGCATTAATCGCACTTAAGCAGCATTTTAAAAACCTCGTGCATTCGTCTGTTTTTGAAAGTGAAGCGGTGGGGTTTGCTGGCAATAATTTTTATAACTCAGTGGTTGCTGCTACAACTGATATGCCCTTGGCCGACGTATGTACTTTACTAAAAAAAATAGAACGAGATAATGGCCGTACCGCAAACGATAAAAAGTTTAGCCCACGAACACTCGATTTAGATTTACTGTTTTATGATGACGTAATTAGCGACTCCCCAGCGCAATTACCTCGTGATGAAATAACTAAAAATGCATTTGTATTGCAGCCACTAAGTGAAGTGGCCCCAAATTTTTACCATCCAGTGGCCAAGCAAACAATTGCCCAGTTATGGAATGCGTATAATAACCCTCAACAAAAACTATGGAAGGTGGAGTTTTCTAACCCATGAGTATTATCGAAATAATTATTTTAGCCCTTATTCAAGGATTCACTGAATTTTTACCTATATCGAGTTCAGCGCATTTAATTCTACCATCACAAATTTTAGGCTGGGAAGATCAAGGACTCGCGTTTGATGTGGCGGTACATGTTGGTACTTTAATCGCAGTGGTTATTTATTTTCGTAAAGAGGTGGCCGATATACTCAGTGCGTGGTTTAAATCATTTGGCGCGCAAGGTACTACTGATGACAGTAAATTAGGCTGGTGGATAATTTTAGGGACTGTCCCCGCTGCTGTTTTAGGTTTGTTGTTAAAAGATTTAATCGAGTTGTACTTACGCAGCGCATGGATTATTGCTGCAACAACCATCGTATTTGGTTTACTACTTTGGTACGCCGATGCAAAAGGTAAACAAATTAAAACTATTTACCAACTTAATTGGAAAACAGCGCTCATTATTGGTTTTGCACAAGCTGTTGCAATGATCCCAGGTACTTCACGTTCAGGTATAACAATGACTGCAGGTTTAATGCTGGGCATGAATAAACAAAGCGCTGCACGTTTCTCATTTTTATTAGCTATTCCTATCATCTCTATGATGGGGCTATATTACACAGCAGAGCTTGCGTTAGGCGATCATATTGTTGATTGGAATACGTTATTGCTAGGTGTGGTGCTATCGTTCTTGTCGGCTTATGCATGTATATTTATGTTTTTAAAAGTCATAGAGCGAATGGGGATGCTGCCATTTGTAATATATCGCTTATTACTGGGTGTAGGCTTGATTATATTTTTAACGATGTAGTAAATTATCGAATAACAAAAAAGCCTTCTGACTAAGAAGGCTTTTTTGTTATTAAGTGGTCATTTTGGCACGAGTGAAATGCTTACTCGCAATGGTAACTAAGCGCGAATTTTGGCATCATAGCGCCATTAAACTTTGCACCGCAGTAAAGTAGTCACACGATTTAAGGAAAGTATATGCATATACATATTTTGGGCATTTGTGGCACGTTTATGGGGGGGATTGCTGCCATTGCTACATCACTTGGGCATAAAGTAACAGGTTCTGATCAAAACGTTTATCCACCAATGAGCACGCAGCTGCAAGAACTCGGCATTGAATTAACTCAAGGCTATGACGTATCTCAATTAGATCCAAAGCCTGATATGGTGGTTATTGGTAATGCAATGAGCCGTGGTAACCCATGTGTAGAATATGTACTTGATAAAAGCCTGCCTTATACTTCAGGACCTGAGTGGCTAAAGCATAATTTATTACAAGACTCATGGGTGCTTGCTGTCGCCGGTACGCATGGTAAAACAACCACAGCAAGTATGTTAGCGTGGGTATTAGAATATGCGGGCTTAAAGCCTGGGTTTTTAATTGGTGGCATAGTGCAAAACTTTGGTGTGTCAGCGAAAGTGGGCGAAACGCCATTTTTCGTTATCGAAGCGGATGAATACGATACCGCTTTTTTTGATAAACGCAGTAAGTTTGTACACTACCTTCCGCGTACGCTTATTTTAAACAATCTTGAATTTGATCATGCTGATATTTTTGAAGATTTAAACGCAATAAAAAAACAATTTCATCACTTAATGCGTACATTACCTCAAAGTGGCAAAGTAATTTGGCCAAAGCAAGACGTAGCGCTTAATGATGTAATAACACAAGGGCTTTGGAGTGAAAGCGAAACCCTAGGGGATGACTGGGGCTATGAATTAATAAAAGCAGATGGTAGTGAGTTTAATGTACTTTTAAACAATGAAAAGCAAGGCACTGTTTGCTGGCAAGCAATAGGCGAGCATAACGTTAAAAATGCGATTATGAGCATTGCTGCTGCGCGTCATGTGGGTATTGCGATTGACCATAGTATTGATGCGTTAGGGGAGTTTATTAGCCCGAAAAGGCGCATGGAGCTAAAGGCTGATATAAATAATATTAAAGTGTATGACGACTTTGCGCATCACCCAACAGCAATTAAAACAACGCTAGCAGGACTGCGCGCTAAAGTAGGCGATGAAAAAATTATCGCTATTTTAGAGCCACGCTCAAACACCATGAAAATGGGCGTGCACCAATATACATTATTAGATTCACTACGTGATGCTGACGACGTGCTACTTTTTGAGCCAGAGAATCTAAATTGGTCGCTAAAAGAGCAAGCAGATAAAGCCGATATGCAGTGCTTTAGCAGTACACAAACAATTATTGATACAGTGCTCGAAAATATTGAGCCTAATCAACATATTTTAATTATGAGCAATGGCGGTTTTAATGGTCTTCATCAACACCTTGTTGATGGTTTAGCTGCTAAATACAGCGGAGAATAACGTGCAATTTAAAGATAAAATTACGCTCGCTTTTAGTGGCGCATCGGGTGCGCCTTATGGTTTAAGGCTGCTTGAAGTGTTGCTTGAGCAGCAATTTCAAGTTTACGTACTTATCTCAAGTGCTGCGCGAGTGGTGCTTGACACAGAATCAAACATCAAGCTCTCTGGTAATGAAGATAAAGCAACTGAACAGTTAAGTGCGCTGTTTAATGCCAAACCCGAGCAGTTAAAGGTATATGGTAAAGATAACTGGTTTAGCCCAGTAGCCTCGGGCTCTGCGGCGCCTAAAAAAATGGTAGTATGCCCGTGTAGTGCAGGTTCTGTATCAGCAATTGCGGTAGGCGCATCAGATAACCTATTAGAGCGCGCCGCTGATGTGGTTATTAAAGAACGCGGGCAGCTTATTTTAGTACCACGCGAAACACCATTTAACGAAATTCATTTAGAAAACATGCTAAAGCTTTCTCGTTTAGGGGTAACTATTATGCCTGCGGCACCTGGCTTTTATCATAAACCGCAAAGTATTGAAGACTTAGTTGATTTTATGGTGGCGAGAATTTTAGATCATTTAAACATTGAACATAACCTAACAAAACGTTGGGGTTATGGTGAGGGTAAGTAATGAATAAGCAAACTATTGCTTTAAATATTGAAGGCCTTACCAAGGTTTATAAAAATGGTGTTGAGGCTATAAAAGGCGTTGATTTACAAGTGCGAGAGGGCGACTTTTTTGCGCTGCTTGGTCCAAATGGAGCGGGTAAATCAACCACTATTGGTGTTATTTCGTCTTTGGTGAATAAAACAAAAGGTAAAGTAGAGGTATTCGGTTGTGATATTGATGCTGACTTAGAAGCAGCTAAAGCGCATTTGGGCTTAGTGCCGCAAGAGTTTAACTTCAGTCAATTTGAAACGCTTAGCCAAATACTCGTTAATCAAGCTGGTTATTATGGTGTGCCACGCGGTGAAGCCCACAAGCGCGCCGACAAATACCTAGCGCAGCTTGGCTTACTTGAGAAAAAAGACAAACAAGCGCGTACGCTTTCAGGTGGTATGAAACGCCGCTTAATGATTGCTCGCGCACTCATGCACGAACCAAAACTGCTTATACTTGATGAGCCAACAGCAGGGGTCGATATAGAATTACGCCGTTCAATGTGGGACTTTTTACGCCAAATTAATGAGCAAGGCGTGACCATTATTTTAACCACCCATTACCTTGAAGAAGCCGAATTACTGTGTAAAAACATTGCTATTATCGACAGTGGCCGAATTGTTGAAAACACCACAATTAAAGCACTGCTTGCAAAGCTTGATAAAGAAACCTTTATTTTAGATTTAAAAGTGCCAGCAAATCCAGTCACACTTGATGGTTATAAATTTACCATGACGGATGATCATACTGTTGAAGTCGAAGTCGCTAAATCACAGGGCTTAAATGCGGTATTTAGCGCATTAACAAACCAAGGTAATACAGTGTTAAGTATGCGAAATAAAGCAAACAGACTCGAAGAGTTATTTGTCGGATTACTAGAGCAAGGGCGGGGCGAATAAATGTTTAAATATGGCGTAGCCTTAAAAAGTTTATGGATCAAAGAATGTATTCGTTTTTTACGTATTTGGGTGCAAACCTTAGTACCGCCTGCAATTACAATGAGTTTATATTTTGTTATTTTTGGTAACTTAATTGGCTCACGCATTGGCGACATGGGTGGCTTTAGCTACATGGAGTTTATTGTACCTGGCCTTATAATGATGTCGGTTATTACTAATTCCTATTCCAATGTAGCCTCTAGTTTTTATTCAACAAAGTTTCAAAAAAGTATTGAAGAGCTATTAGTAGCACCAGTTCCTAATTACATTATTGTACTGGGTTATATGGGCGGTGGTATGACGCGCGGTATAATGGTGGGCTTTATAGTGACCTGTGTGTCATTGTTATTTGTTGATATTCAAATCCATAATATTTTTGTAATTATGGCGACGGTTATTTTAACCTCGGCTGTATTTGCACTAGGTGGTTTAATTAATGCGATTTACGCAAATAGTTTTGACGATATAAGCATTATCCCTACCTTTATTTTAACGCCATTAACTTACTTAGGTGGTGTATTTTATTCAATTACGCTATTGCCAGAATTTTGGCAAAACGTATCGCAAATAAACCCTATAATTTACATGGTTAACGCGTTTCGTTACGGCTTTTTAGGCGTGTCGGATGTTGATTTAAGCGTGGCGCTTGGGGTTATTTTAGTATTTATAACAGCGTTATTTACATTAGCGCTTACGTTAATTAAAAAAGGTGTGGGGCTAAGACACTAATGAGTGATGCAAATTCACGTAGTATTGTATCTAATCAAGCGGGTATTCACGAAAAGCTTGATGAAATAGTAAATAAGCACTTAGAGGCTGAGTTTAAAAAACCGATTGCAGCGCATACTCAGGCCGCATTTGATGAAGTAAACGCTAAAGTACAGGCCTTTAATGGCCCGCTTATTTTAGACTCGTGCTGTGGCGTGGGTGAAAGCTCAGCTAACTTAGCTAAGCGCCATCCTGATGCACTTGTGGTAGGCATTGATAAATCATCGCACCGCCTTGATAAACATGATGTTGAATATAAACAGACCGACAGCGGGCAATATATTTTAGTGCAAGCAGACTTAAATGACTTTTGGCGTTTAGCGGTTGCAGCTAATTGGCAACCTACACACCATTATTTGTTGTATCCAAACCCATGGCCTAAGTCTAAGCATATTCGAAGACGTTGGCATGGCGCGGCTATTTTTCCGTTTATAGTTAAATTAGGCGGTTTGCTAGAAGTACGTAGTAATTGGGATATTTACGTTAAAGAGTTTGCTAGAGCGCTTGAACTCACTGGTAACTCTTGCGATGTAGCGCTTTATGAATCTGATGATGCGATTACGCCTTTTGAGCGAAAATACTGGGCCAGTGGCCAGCAAAGCCACCGACTTATTATTAATTTAACCTAATTTGATGACCAATTTAGCTTGTTAATTCTTCATTACTTTGGGAATTAACATGTGGCGCTGGGTGAGCAAAGTAAACACCTTGCATCAGCGTCACATTCGCTTTTTTCAGCGCGGTCACTATGGTCGCATTTTCCACCGATCCAGCCATTAACTGTAATCCCAACTGATTTGCAAAGCTAGCAATGTGCTCAATAAATAAATAGATATCTTTATCGTTTACTATTTGCTTTATTAAAGCGCCATCTAGTTTAATGCCATCGACTTCAAGCTTAAGCACGTTAGAAATATTCGAATAACCGCTACCAAAATCATCAATAATTACTTTTACGCCCTTGGTTTTAACCATTCCTATAAATGCTTTGACCTCTGAAAAATTAGCAATTGCCTGTGTTTCCAAAAGTTCCAAAGTGATGTTGCTCGGGTGTGGATAACGTTTTAATTCGTCGGCTATAAACTCACTCAAACTAGGATCAAGCATATCTTGCGCGGTTATATTTAAGCTCCAGCAAATATCTGTTTTTCTAAAGCGGCTAATACATTGTGAAAATAGTGTGCGGGTCAATAAGCCATCCATTCTTGAGCGGGTAACTACATTTAAAAAAGCCTCTGGCTTGAGTATTTCACCACTTGCTGTAACCATCCGTGCTAAACATTCATACTGCACTACGCGTTTAGTGTTTATATCAATAATAGGCTGAAAATAAGGGACAATGCGATTGTTATCAAACGCTTCTCGAACCTCTTTAGCCATTTCGACATTGTATTGATATTGTACTTTTACATCGTGAAGTGCTTTTGAGTAATTAACGACGGTATGGCGACCTTGTTTGGCTTGCAATGCCGCTATGTGGGCATTTTCGAGTAGCAGCGATTTATTGCCACTGGCTATTCCAGCGCACAGAGTAATATAAATAAATGGATCGGTGAGTAATGGAGCATTAAAGTTATAGGTTTCAATAAGATCAGTAAATTCATCGTAAGGGATTTCTTTAGGCGCAAGTAACACTAGCTTATTCGTTGCTAAGCGGTACACACGACAACGAGAAGAGCAGCGGCGTTTAAAATGAATAAGTAAGTTTTTCATTACTTTATCGCCGACCTCAGTACCATAGAAGCTATTTATATCTTCAATTTCGTTGATCCAAATAACCGCAAGTTGCATATGGTGTGCATTACTTTGCTTAATAAAATACTCAAGGGCAATATGATTTTCAAAGCCTGTACTTGAGTCTGTTGCTAAAGAACGTTTGAGCAAATAGATATAAATAGCTGCAACAAGTAATGCGATAAAAAAAAAGAAACTCGCCATCGCCGCTGCTTTAGATACACTTTCCTTAAGCTTTTGGTTTAAATCATAAATTGTAATGTCGGCGCCGGTTAGGTAGGTGTGCCCACTCGCTGTATCAACATAAGGAATAAAAATGCTTTTAAAATGACCCCATTGATCGCTCGATATTTCAAATACGGGTTCGGTTGAATAAAAAGCGCTAATATTTGCATCTGTTGCTTCAGGGTAAATATCTAAAAACTGAGTTACTTTGCCATTGCTCAGATCGTCTTGTGTATAGCTAGAACCACTAAAATAAATTTTGTCGTTCTTTAATATCATAGAGTAAACATAAGCGATATCGAGCGCTTGGGTAAATTCAGAGAGCTGTTTACTCTTAGTTTGATATTCAGAAAAATCAATCGCTTCACCTCGGTTAGCTCTGCTGAGGTACTCCTCGCCCAAAATATGCTTTACGCTAGTTGCTGCATTTAGTAGGCGGGTGTCGACCGATTGCATTATTTCAGCGCGAGTCGTTTGATAGGTGTAGTAAACGTAAGTAAGTAAACTGATTAAAAATAATGAAAAGCCAGCCATTAACCAACTTACTTTCACTCTTCCTTTAAGCATAAATATTCCTTTTTTATTATCGTTTAATTATACGCAAAATATGTAAATGCCCAATAAATAATTGGTATTTATTGGGCCGATTAAAATATTAATTAAATTATCATTTTTTTGTCATGGATTTGAGCGCTTTTATGGCTTTAAACGAGACATTTTAGTTATATTGCAGTAAAGTTAGCGCAATTATTCAAAAACACTGTTGCTTAAAAAATGCCTAAATTGAGCATTTTCCTCTGATAAACACGTGTTTTAGCTACACACACTAGGTATTAAGATGGATCAAAAGCGTTGTGCCGTCGCCTCTAAAGAAAGCCTTAAGCGTATATTTACTGTACCTGAAGCGCCAGACTCAACTTTAAGCAAAATCGAGCTTGAAATTTCGAGTAATTTAGCAGGTTTCTTAAACGAAAATATTGCGGCAATTGAAAAACCATTACATGAAATTGAAAAAGACTTTCAATCGGCTGTTATCCCTGAGGATCCAACGTTTGTATCTGCTTATGCACAGGACATAATGGAACAGCTCGTTGCGCATTCAGTGCATACCGCAGCCCCCAGTTTTATAGGTCACATGACTTCGGCTTTGCCACATTTTTTATTACCGCTGTCAAAATTGATGGTGGGGCTAAACCAAAACCTAGTAAAAATAGAAACGTCTAAAGCATTTACACCTCTTGAGCGCCAAGTGCTTGGAATGATGCATCATTTAGCTTATGGGCAAGAAGACTCATTTTATTCTAAATGGATGCACAGCGCAAAAACCTCTCTCGGTGCTTTTTGCTCAGGTGGTACGGTTGCTAATATTACTGCGCTTTGGATTGCACGAAACCGCTTATTCAAGCCTGATGGTGATTTTAGAGGGATAGGCGCACAAGGCTTAATTGCTGGTATGCTGCATTACGGATACAAAGGTTTAGCGGTATTAATATCAGAACGTGGACATTACTCGTTAGGTAAATCGGTAGATTTATTAGGTATCGGTCGCGAAAATTTAATCGGCATTAAAACCAGCGAAGATAATAAAGTCGATGTAGGAGCGATGCGTGAAAAGGCACTTGAGCTAGAATCGCAAGGCATTAAAGTAATGGCAATTATTGGGGTCGCTGGTACGACCGAAACAGGGAATATAGATCCCCTTAATGAAATGGCCGATTTAGCAGAGCAAATTAATTGTCATTTTCATGTCGATGCAGCATGGGGAGGAGCAACACTTTTATCAACGACTCATCGCCCTTTATTAAAAGGCATTGAACGCGCTGATTCAATCACCATTGATGCACACAAACAAATGTATGTACCAATGGGAGCTGGTTTGGTTTTATTTAAAGACCCTGCGGCAACCGATGCAATAGAACACCACGCAGAGTATATTTTGCGTAAAGGCTCTAAAGACTTAGGTAGTCACACGCTTGAAGGTAGTCGTCCTGGAATGGCGATGTTAGTGCATGCTTGCTTACGTGTTATTGGTCGTAAAGGCTACGAAATGTTGATCGATAGAAGCATTAAAAAGGCGTACTATTTTGCTGATTTAATTAAAGCCGACGAGGATTTCGAACTTATTTCAGAGCCCGAGTTGTGTTTATTAACATACCGCTACGTACCTAAAAAAATAAAACAAGCAATAGCTGAAGCGGATGCCGCAACGCGTTTAGATATTTTTGCATCATTGAATCGCTTTACTGCCAGCATGCAAAAAAGGCAGCGTGAATCAGGTCGCTCGTTTGTATCACGTACGCGTTTAACACCTTCTAAATATGATAACCAGCCAACCGTTGTATTTAGGGTTGTACTTGCAAACCCACTTACATCGGGGGCTATTTTAAAAGATATTTTAGCTGAGCAAAAAGAATTGGCTAAAACCGATCCCGTGTTCAAAAAGTATTTAAGAAAGTACATGTAGTTTAAAAGGGTCCATAAGGACCCTTTTAAATATTAATGTAAAATACGCGCTCTAATTGTTCCCTCAACGGCACTGAGTTCTTTTAGTGCAACTTCTGAATGATCTGTATCCACATCAATAACAACATAACCAATTGCTTCATCAGTTTGCAAATACTGCGCGGCAATATTAATACCGTGCTGGGCAAAAGCTTGGTTAATTTGTGTTAATACGCCAGGGCGATTGTGGTGTACGTGTAATAAGCGGCTACGATTAGCAAGCTCTGGCAGTGATACTTCAGGGAAATTGACGGCGGTGATGGTAGAGCCATTATCTGAGTATTTAGCTAGTTTACCGGCAACTTCAATGCCAATATTTTCTTGTGCCTCTTGTGTTGAACCACCAATGTGTGGCGTTAAAATAACGTTGTCGAACTCACGCAATGGCGATATAAATTCTTCATTGTTAGATTTAGGCTCAACTGGGAATACATCGATTGCTGCACCACTGAGTTTTTTCTCTGTTAGTGCCTCTGCAAGTGCGTCAATATCAACCACAGTTCCGCGAGAAGCATTAATCAAAATAGCCCCATGCTTCATAACCGCAAGCTCAGCGGTGCCAATTAGGTTTTTAGTTTGAGGTGTTTCTGGTACGTGCAAGCTAATAATATCAGAGCGTTGTAATAACTGAGTTAAATTATGTACTTGAGTGGCATTCCCAAGTGATAATTTATCTTCAATGTCGTAAAAATCAACGTTCATACCAATGTTTTCGGCCATGATACCTAGTTGCGTGCCAATATGACCATAGCCAATAATACCTAATGTTTTGCCACGCGCTTCAAACGAACCATTGGCCGTTTTTAACCAACCGCCACGGTGAGCTGCTGCATTACGTTGTGGAATACCACGTAATAATAATAAAATCTCACCAAGCACCAGCTCTGCAACTGAGCGAGTGTTAGAAAATGGCGCATTAAATACGGCAATACCACGTTCGCGTGCGCTGTTTAAGTCAACTTGGTTTGTACCAATACAAAAACAGCCAATTGCGATGAGCTTTTCAGCCGCATCTAATACGGCTTCATTTATATGAGTGCGAGAACGAAGCCCTACAAAGTGTGCATCTTTAATACGTTCTTTGAGCTCGTCCTCAGGTAGGGATGTTTTAACGTAGTCGATATTGCTATAACCATTGCGCTTTAGCGTTTCAACTGCGCTTTGGTGCACACCCTCAAGCAAGAGAATTTTAATTTTGTCTTTTGCTAATGATACCTTACTCATAACCTCATCCTATTTAATTTGAGGCCCATTTTTAGTGCCAATAATTACTTTATCAGCACCACGCTCTGCGAATAGGCCATTGGTAACTACGCCAACAATTGAATTTATTTGTGCTTCAAGTTGTTTAGCATTGGTAATATTTAAATTGTACACATCTAAAATAACGTTACCGTTATCGGTCACTACGCCTTGACGGTAAACAGGATCGCCCCCCAACTTTAACAACTCACGTGCTACGTAGCTGCGCGCCATTGGAATAACTTCTATCGGAAGTGGGAAATCTCCTAATGTCTCTACTAACTTAGTGTCATCAACAATACATACAAATTGTTTAGCAACAGCCGCGACTATTTTTTCGCGAGTCAGAGCTGCACCACCGCCTTTGATCATTTCATTTTGGGCGTTAATTTCATCTGCGCCATCAACGTATACATCTAAAACATCGATGTTGTTAAGCTCAAACACTTCAATACCCAACTCTTTTAAACGAGCAGTAGAGGCTTCTGAGCTTGATACCGCGCCTACAATCGTGTCTTTTACTGAGCCTAATGCATCAATAAAATGATTAACTGTTGAGCCTGTGCCTACACCCACTATGGTGTTTTCTTTTACAAACTCGAGTGCAGCCCATGCTGCAGCTTTTTTTAATTCGTCTTGTGTCATTGCTCTGTGCTCATTTAGTCATAAATATGTCGCTAGTATACAAGTTAACGTGTTACCAGCAGTAGGTTTTATCTGGAGTGATAATAGTTTTAAGTGGTACGTCCCACGATTCAATAGGTAGCTCATCAACTTTTTGGCATTCATGTGCTAAGCCAATTAGTTGTGGTTTTTGCCAGTGTTGATCATGTAAACGTGCCAACGTTCTATCGTAAAATCCACCCCCCATTCCCAAACGATTACCTTGTTCATCAAATGCAACAAGTGGCATAAGTAAGTAATCAAGCATTGGTAACGGGCATATTTGAGTGCAGTTGAGCTTAGGTTCCAAGATACCATAGTGATTTGCTCTCATGGGTGAGTTTTTTTCATAACGCTGAAATAGTAAATTAGCGCCATTGAAGGGGTGTATTATGGGAAGGTAAATGTAGTGATTTAAATCCCATAAACTCTTAATTAACAATGACGTATCTAACTCTCCATCGTTAGTTAAATAAATTGCAATATGCTCTTTTTTAGTCGTTTTTTTATCTTTTAAATGTTGAGTAAAATTCATGTTTAATTGCTGGGCCGCTATACCCTGTTGACTTTTTGATAAGTTATTACGGGTTTTACGGATATATTCTCTTATCTGTGAACGTTTATTGCTCATTTCGTTCCCAGAACATAATTAAAAAGAGAATAAATTAGGAAATGCTAAATATGCAGCTAACACTATGAGCAGTGTGATTACTGTTGCTATAAGTGAGTATAAAACGATATTACTGCGTTCATTAGGCGGGCTAATAAGCTCTTCATCAAGCATGAGATCGTCATCCTGCCATTCTTCACTATTTGAAACGGGTGTTTTTGATTCAATTTCAGGAAGACGTTGCTCTAGCTCTTCTAGTTTTTCTTCAAGGCGAATTAAGCTACTTGTGATGTAATCTAACGCATCAAAAATTCGTTCATCACGTCGATCATTATTTGCTAGAGCAGAAGTGCTTTGGGTGTTACTCGAAACGGCTTGTAGTTTGCTTTGGATCCCTAAACTAGCAAGTAATTTAGCCTGTTTTAAGGCTTTATCTTTATTGCTCGGTGCGAAGAGTGATTTACCCTTAAAAAAAGCAGTTACTTTTTCTTCAGAGGTTTTTAATTTTTCTGCTAGGTTTGTACATGCTGTTTTAGCGTTAGTGCCATCAGCTAACCCTGCAAATATAACGCGAAAATTGTCGGCCATCTAACTACCCTTAAAGCTTTTATTATTTAACGAGTATAAACCTAACTCATTTAGAAATGCAGTCCTACCTATAAATTAAAGTCATTTAAATAATGGCTATCGAATCATGTTGTATTTGGGAGGTAGAGTTATGGCAATTATTTAAAAGCCAGTTTTTACAATAGCAAGAATAATTACAAATCATTACATTTGTTTTGTTGTTGGCTTTTGTTTATTCAGTAAAATTGCGCGCCCATGGATATTTCATTTAAGGACACACCTTTGTTTGATTCTCACACGGCTCCTGCGAGTCGTTGGCTACAGTTTGTAAAAGAAAGTGGGCGTATTGCAACACTATGGTTTGCCGGCGTTTTACTTTTTATGAGTTTTCGCGTTTTCTTTTTGATCTATTTTAAAGACAGAATAACAGCACAGTTAGATGCAGATGCTATTTTTGCAACGTTAAAAGCGGGTTTTGCATTTGATTCAGCAGCTACCGGTGTATGCTTTAGCATCGCATTTCTTTTAAACTGTATTTTACAACCTATGCATTTAGGGCACTGGGTAAGTAAGGCTCGTCTGTATACGGGAAGAATATTTTTTATAGTCACCACGTTACTATGCATTGTGAGTGTTACTTATATAACAGAGTACGGCAGCCAATTTAACTACTTTATGCTAGAAGGGTTGAAAGACGATCAACAGGCTATTGCTTTAACAGTTGTTGAGCAATATAAACCATGGGGTAGTCTTCTTAGTTTAGTTATTTTATTAGCGCTAACGTTTAAAATAAATAAAGTGGTTGATCAAAAACACTATAAATTTGTTAATCGCCTTTTCACTACTTGTATTTATAAGCGCACAATACTAATTATTTTAATAGTTGTGTTATTTGTATGCGCAATACGAGGGTCTTTTGAAACACGTCCAGCGTCCAGAAAATGGTCAGCAGTAACAGCCGATGCATTTGTAAATAACCTAGTAATAAACCCGTTTAGAAGCTTTATTTATGCGATTAAAGACTATAACGACTTACAGAGCTTTGGTTTAAATGGCCACAACCCTTATCTAGAAAAAAACTTACCAACGATAGAAAACCCTCTAGCCGCTTTTGAGCAAAAAACAAATGCTCCATTATTGGCTGCTCCATCACAGGTGTTTTTTATCGTAATGGAAAGTTACGATGCTTGGCCGTTACAACAAAAATATGCATCACTTAACTTAACTAACGAACTAAGTAACTTAGCGAGTAAAGGCATCTATTTAGATAATGTTTTACCTGCCGCAAGTAGCACAATGAATTCGTTATCAAGCCTTATGTCGGGTATTGCGTATGCTGGTGTGAATATGAGCCGTATTGGACCTCAAAAGCCAACCAGTAAAATGTCAATATTTAGCCAAGTAGAGCAGCTAGGTTACAAAAGCCGATTTTACTATGGTGGCTTATTATCATGGCAAAATGTCGGAGAATATGCACTTTCACAAGGTGTCGATAAAGTATTTTCAGCAGTTGATGCTGGAGGAAAAGGCAGTGCTGGTGTGTGGGGAATTGACGATGGGCAATTATTTGATTTAGTTGATAAGACAACAAACGATAAAAGTTTTAATCTCATTATGAGCGGCAGCTACCATGGTCCATTTAACCTAGATTTAGATCAATATGGTTACCCTTTTAAATCTTTGGCAGATTATCCAAAAGAAATCCAAGCCTTAGGTGATGACTTGCTAGACCCTTATGTGTTGGGGCACCTTTGGTACTCAGACAAAATGTTAGGTCAGTTTGTTCGTAAAATGGAGCAGCGATACCCAGATGCTTTATTTATAATAACGGGGGATCATTATGGTCGTCGTTACCTTCATCACCAGCCTGATCTATACGAGCTAACTCATGTCCCGATTGTAATTTATGGTAAAGGGGTTAATTCAAACTGGGTTGCTAAAGATCAACTGGCAAGCCACATGGATATTGCACCGACTTTATTAAACCTAATAGCGCCAAAAAATACTGAGTTTTATAGTATGGGGCAATCATTACTAAATGCACCACAAAAAGAGCGCACTGTATTTGGCTTTCAAACAATACGAACTGAAACAGAGCTTTGGCGTGGTGATTTATCTTCGATCTATGAATACCAAAAAATAGATCCGCTTGATAAAACACGTTTATCACCAAACCATAAACCTGAATTTAAAGCCGTCGATAGCCAAACAGAGCAAGCATATAATCAATATATGGCTACAGCGTGGCATTTGCTTACCAGAGGGATGGATTAAAAAAGCAGTTTTTACAGGCTGCCTTTATTTAATTTTTGATACTTTAATTATGCATAAAAAAAGCGCCAATTGGCGCTTTTTTTGTATTTAACCTGAACACTGGTTAAGAGATTTACTAACTTATTATCCAGGGTTCAAGTTATTTAGATAGTTACTTAACCAATTAAAGGCCAGCTGCTGCGCGAAGTGCGTTAGCTTTATCTGTACGTTCCCAAGGGAATTCGTCACGACCAAAGTGGCCATAAGCCGCTGTAGGAAGGTAGATAGGGCGCTCTAAATCAAGCATTTGAATTAAGCCGTAAGGACGTAAGTCAAAGTGTTCACGAATAAGCTCGATTAAACGGCTTTCTTCTAGCTTGCTTGTACCAAACGTTTCAACGCTGATAGAAGTAGGCTCTGCAACACCAATTGCGTAAGAAACTTGTAGCTCACACTTGTCAGCAAGACCAGCAGCAACAATGTTTTTAGCAACGTAACGTGCAGCGTATGCTGCTGAACGGTCAACTTTTGATGGATCTTTACCAGAGAAAGCACCACCACCGTGACGAGCCATACCACCGTATGTATCTACAATGATTTTACGACCAGTTAAACCACAGTCACCCATTGGTCCGCCAATTACAAAGCGACCTGTTGGGTTAATGAAAAACTTAGTTGCACTTGTGATAAGCTCTGCAGGAAGTACTGGCTTGATGATTGTTTCCATCACCGCTTCTACTAAATCTGCTTGAGAAATGTCTTCGCTGTGCTGAGTAGAAAGCACTACAGCATCAATACCTACTGGCTTGCCGTTTTCGTATGCAAAAGTAACTTGAGATTTTGCATCTGGACGTAACCAGTTAAGCTCGCCGCTTTTACGAACCTCAGCTTGGCGTTGTACTAAGCGGTGTGAGTAAGTAATTGGAGCAGGCATTAGTACTTCTGTTTCGTTACATGCGTAACCAAACATTAAGCCTTGGTCACCAGCGCCTTGCTCTTCTGGGCTAGTACGGTCAACACCTTGGTTAATGTCTGGAGACTGCTTACCAATAGTGTTTAAAATTGCACATGAGTCTGCATCAAAACCCATGTCTGAATTTGTGTAGCCAATGTCACGAATTGTTTTACGTGTAATTTCTTCGATATCAACCCATGCGCTAGTCGTGATTTCACCACCAACCATAACCATACCGGTTTTCACGTACGTTTCACACGCTACGCGGGCATGAGAGTCTTGCTCTAGGATAGCATCAAGTACCGCATCAGAGATTTGATCGGCGATTTTATCCGGATGACCTTCAGAAACTGATTCAGAAGTAAATAAATGTTTTGCCATTGTATTTCTGCTCACAAATATTGCGCTTCACAAACGTCGGTATTAGCGCTAAAAAATTAAGGGGCGTATTTTATCGAAAACAAAACACCTTGCATAGTGTTTTTACGCCTAGACGTCTAAATAAAATAACTAATATCATTATGGTCTTAAAAAATATTCATAATAGCTCCTTTTATAGGGTTTTTAATTGCACACAGCCCCCACAATAAGTAAGAATAGATGTATTACAGTGTCCAAGTTACTTGGATGCATAAACGAATACATTAATACCCGTGCAAATACACATAAAGGTAGGAGAATTCATGCCATCTCGCAAAGAACTTGCAAATGCTATTCGCGTCTTGTCAATGGACGCAGTACAAAAGGCCAAATCTGGCCACCCTGGAGCCCCAATGGGCATGGCCGATATCGCAGAAGTATTATGGCGCGATTATTTAAAACATAACCCAACCAATCCAGAGTGGGCTGACCGAGATCGATTTATATTGTCGAACGGCCACGGTTCAATGCTTATCTATTCTCTATTGCACCTAAGTGGTTACGACTTACCACTGGACGAAATTAAAAACTTCCGTCAAATGCATTCAAAAACACCCGGTCACCCTGAATATGGTTATGCACCAGGAATCGAAACTACTACGGGTCCATTAGGTCAAGGGATCACAAATGCTGTAGGTATGGCAATTGCTGAAAAAGCACTCGCTGCACAGTTTAACCGTGAAGGTCACGATATAGTTGATCATTTTACCTATGCATTTATGGGCGATGGCTGCCTAATGGAAGGTATTTCTCATGAAGCGGGTTCACTTGCAGGCACATTAGGCCTAGGTAAACTTGTTGCATTTTGGGATGATAACGGCATTTCAATCGATGGCGAAGTAGAAGGTTGGTTTACTGATGATACGCCAGCTCGTTTTAAAGCCTACGGTTGGCATGTAATTAGTGGTGTTGATGGTCACGACAGTGATGCAGTAAGTGCTGCAATTACAGAAGCAAAAAGCGTTACCGATAAGCCATCACTAATTTGTTGTAAAACAATTATTGGTTACGGTTCACCTAATAAATCAGGCAGCCACGATTGTCACGGTGCGCCACTAGGTGATGACGAAATTAAAGCGTCTCGCGAATTTTTAGGTTGGACTGGTGATGCGTTCGAAATTCCTGATGATATTTACGCACAATGGGATAGCAAAGAAAAAGGTCAACAGCTTGAATCAAGCTGGGACGAAAAATTTGCAGCATACGCAAAAGCATACCCAGAGCTTGCAGCACAATACAAGCGTCGTATTAACAACGAACTTCCGGGCGATTGGGCTGAAAAATCTCAAGCGTACATTGAGCAATTACAAGCAAACCCAGCAAACCCAGCGTCTCGTAAAGCATCGCAAAATGCTTTAAACGCATTTGGTCCGTTATTGCCAGAATTCATGGGTGGCTCAGCCGATTTAGCAGGCTCAAACTTAACAATTTGGGATGGCTCTAAAGGTTTAACGGCAGATGATGCAAGCGGTAACTACATTTACTACGGTGTACGTGAGTTTGGTATGTCAGCAATTATGAATGGTATTGCCCTTCATAAAGGCTTTATTCCTTACGGTGCTACGTTCTTAATGTTTGTTGAATATGCAAAAAATGCCGTACGTATGGCTGCATTAATGAAGCAACCAAGTATTTTTGTATACACGCACGATTCAATTGGTTTAGGTGAAGATGGTCCAACTCACCAACCAGTAGAGCAAATTGCAAGCATGCGTTTAACGCCTAACTTATACAACTGGCGTCCATGTGACCAAGTTGAGTCGGCAATTGCATGGCAACAAGCTATTGAGCGTAAAGCCGGCCCTACATCGTTAATCTTTACTCGCCAAGGCCTTGAGCAACAAGCACGTGATGCGCAGCAATTAGCGGATGTTAAGAAGGGTGGTTACATCCTTAGCTGTGACGGTAATCCAGAGATTATTTTCATTGCAACAGGTTCTGAAGTGCAATTAGCACAAGATTCAGCAAGCGAACTACGCAGCCAAGGTAAAAAGGTACGTGTTGTATCTATGCCATGTACTGATGCCTTTGAAGATCAAAGCGCAGCATACAAAGAAAGCGTATTACCGGCATCTGTTTCACGCCGCGTAGCAGTAGAAGCAGGTATTGCTGACTACTGGTACAAGTACGTAGGCCTAAACGGCGCAGTAGTCGGTATGACTACCTTTGGTGAGTCAGCGCCTGCAGGCGAGCTGTTTGAGCACTTTGGTTTCACTGTAGAAAACATCGTTAATAAAGCAAACGAGCTTTTTTAATCGGTTGCTTTAAAGTTTAAAAGCCCGCCCTGTGTAAAACAGGGCGGGCTTTTTTGTTTATAGGTCATGCTTTAGCGCGTTATACCAATCTGCTTATATATGGGGTCTATTTAGCGTTAAGAAAATTACGCTAGAACTAGGCAAAAATTTTTGTATCTAGTTGTTCTAAATAAAAAATTTTAACGACGTAATAGTGCAATTTAATTCGTTAAATTGATCAAAGATTTATGCAGGTTGGTATTAAAGGTAAATCAAAAATATGACGCCATAAATGACGACCTACAATGGAGCCAAAAAGGTACAATTTAACATTATAATGCTGTGTTAAAAAACTTTTGCTCTAACAAATAATTTAACGTAGTATTTTAAATTCAGACTCATTTACAAGGAAGAAATATGTCTTGGTCTAAACTCAATAAAACTATTAATGCTCATTCTGTTATCCCACTTGATGCGCTTAGCTGTCGAGATTCATAACCCCACCGATTATACAACGCTTGACTTAATTGAGTGCGCGTTTGATAAGCGTTCAGGGACTAAATCCCATAATGCTCAGCATTTAGCAGCCGTGCTGGCACAAAATAATCAGCAAGGTAAACAAGTAAAATGGCTAGCTCACAGCCAAGGCGCGATAATTTTTTGTGCCGCGCTAGAGCATTATCGCATTCACTATGGTAAGCCTCTTACGGGTCAGCAACTCGCTGTGCATGGTTCAGGCTCAAATGTCGAACGTTTAAAACGCATTGCCCACAGCATGGGTGTAAAAGTTGTCTCAGTGCGTAATAACCCTTATGATTTAGTGCCTAATTTAGCTGACCGCAGTAAAATATCATCCAGTAGTTTAGTACGTTCGCTGAAATTTAAAGGCCTGGTTACAGATGGCTCTGTTGGCGAAAGCCCACACACTTTACCGTTTTTAGGCTTAGTCACCTATGCAGCTCAGCTAGAAATGCTAGGTAATAATGAAAAGGCCGATATTGTAAAAAACTTTATTAAAACTCTACCGCCTACGGATGCGCGATTATGATCAAATTAGCCAAGGCTTTTTACCGTGGTTTTATTGGCGGGCCCAGCTTCGACAACTGTATTCACTATCGCTTTATTTTAGAAGATAAGCTGTTAACACTTGATATGCCTTGCAGTAATGTTGCTGCTGTACCTTCTACCATTGACGTGTCATTTCCTTATAATTCAAAGAGTTGGTTTAATCAGCACAAGGAAGATTATTTTCACCACGTATATGTACATATGCTTACTAAAAACTGGATGTACTTGCCACCAGTGAGCTATTTGCCAAGTAGTGAGTATGGCATGCTTAGTTGCCAACTAAGAATTAAGCAAACCCAAAAAATAAATGTACTGGATATCGCACAATTAAAACATTTTGTTATTGAATCATATGATAAATTTCATTGGCGTACAGATGGGAAAAATACAGAAATAACTGAAAAAATCAAATTACAAAAGAGTAAAAGTTCAGTGGCGTGGACTGAAGCTGAAATAGAGGAAGAAATTGAGGAATACATCAAACTACATGGTCAACCGCCCTTACCAGCGGCTAAAGAGATAATTATTAATAATCGCCTGTGGGTGTTTTACAAAGAGTGCAGAGATAATGTCCTTTCTCGCCAAGATTTTTATTGTTTACCATTAAGTGAACATGCTTTTTTAGAAGTTGAATTTAATCATCGTATTGATCGCTCTGATAAGCATAAAAAATGGGCTAAGCATGCACTTGAATCACAACAGCGGATTATGGAATCAATAAAGCTCAGTGATTTACCTCCAGATCACGATAATTTAATTGCTGATAATTCTAAAAGTGTTTAATTTAGCCAAGGCTTTTTACCGTGGCTTTGTAGGTGGGCCCAGTTTTGACAACTGTATTCATCATCGCCTTATTTTAGAAGGTAAGCTACTTACTCTTGATGTACCACGCAGTAATGTCGCAGCTGCGCCATCTACAATTGATATATCGTTTCCTTATAATTCAATCAGTTGGTTTAATCAAAACAAAAAATATTTACATCACCAATATATACATATGCTCACTGAAAACTGGATGTATTTACCACCGATTAACACCTTCCTTAGCAGAGAGTTTGGTATGCTTAGTTGCCAACTAAGGATTAAACAAACCAATGAAGTCAATGTTTTTGATATCAACCAATTAAAACATTTTGTTATTGAATCATATGACAATTTTCATTGGGGACCTGAAGGCAAAAATACCGAAGTTAAAAATGATACCACGTTAGAATCGAGTAAAAGAGCAAACCCTTGGCAGGGTGAAGCACTAAAAAAGGAGATTCTAGAGCGTGTAGAAATTTATGGTTATCCACCATTGCCTGCTGCTCAAGAGACAATTATTAATAATCGCCAATGGGTATTTTATCAAATCAAAAAATCAAATAGACGCTCTCACCATGATTTTTATTGCCTCCCTTTAAGTGATCATGCTTTTTTAGAAGTAAAATTTAACCATCATGTTGAGCTACCATATAAACATAAAAAATGGGCGGGTCATGCACTAGAATCACAACAGCGGATTATGGAATCAATAAAGCTCAGTGAGTTACCTGCCGACCATGATAATTTAATTACTGATAACTCGCAGGGCGTTTAACTTTGTCAGAGCCTTATCTCTTTTTTTGAAAGCGCAGTGTCTCTTATTCCTCCTTGTAATAAATTATAAGTTCTGTTGCGCGATCTCGCTGGTTTAAAATCTTGTAAAATAGTTACTTTTAAAACAAGAAAAGCTAGCTTTACAAAGAGTTGCATCAAAAGTTAAGGAACGTTATTTGTTGACGTAGAGCTTGCTCACGTGAGAAGCGTAGCTTCTAATTATTTAACGTATCCTCTAGAAGCTAATATTCAATAAAAATAAGTTATTGTTTGCCGTTATGGTATTGTAACTGGATATTTTTCGCTCCACTTCCTTGCAAGCTCATTATGTATCAGGCAATGTGACCGCAATTAAATATAAAAATTAGCAGGAGCTAAAAATGCCAAAGTTCGATAACGTGAGTGTAGTAAAAAAAGCCAATGTATATTTTGATGGCAAGGTGTCGAGCCGTACCGTTATTTTAGGTGATGGCGAAGCGAAAACTTTAGGCTTTATGCAACCAGGTGAGTTTGTTTTTGATACTAATCAAAAAGAGTGTATGGAGCTTTTAGCTGGCCAATGGGAGATTTTATTACCAGCGGCAAGTGAGTGGAAAACATTTAACGCAGGTGAATCGTTTAATGTTGATGCAAATGTAAGCTTTAAAGTAAAAGTATCTGATTTTGCTGATTACTGCTGTTCGTACACAGATTAATTAATCTGTGTTTAAGTTAAGTGGACGTCTGAAAGCCCGTGCACTATGGGCTTTGCATAAACTTTGCGCAACGTATGATTTAAATCAGCAAAAGATGCAAATAAAGCGCAACTATCTCTCTTTTTTCCTTGTGTTAATCTAAATAGCCCCCAATACTATTTATGAGGTAACAAATAAAAGGATACCCTATGAAAATTAATCTTTCTGGTCACCATGTTGAAGTTACTGACTCTATTAGAGAGCACATCAACGAAAAATTTTCTAAAATCGAGAGCCATTTCCCATCGCTTATTGCACTCGAAATTATTTTGTCTAAAGAGCATCATAAAATCCAAGCAGAAATTAGCACTAATTACGAAGGTGCGCGTATATCAGTAAAAGGGGAAAACGAAGTTATGTACCCTGCTATTGCAAGCGCAGCTAAAAAACTCGATGCGGCACTAAAGCATCGTAAAGGGCAAATAAAAGCAAATCTACACGAAAAGCCTATAAGTACAACGCCAGAGATTGCGCACGAGATCATCCAAGAGATGGATCTTAAATAAAAGCAATCTCAAAGCACTACAAAAAAGAGCCTGACGGCTCTTTTTTATTGTCTGTAATTTCTGTAAGTTAGGGATCACACAGACAATTTTTGAGCAGTAAATGAAGCAAACAGTATCGAAATGGAAATCACGGCTAAACGCGCTTGGGCCTGGAATACTTATGGCAACGGCCGCTATCGGCGGATCTCACTTAGTTGCCTCTACGCAAGCGGGAGCAATATTTGGCTGGCAATTATTTTGGCTAATACTTGTTGTTAACGTTTTAAAATATCCGTTTTTTCGTTTTGGTATGGAATACACGCTTGCCACCAAACATAGCTTAGTAGAGGGTTACAAAAACAAAGGGCCGTTTTATTTTTACAGCTTTATTGGTTTAAACATTGTAGCCGCCGTAGTTAATACCGCCGGCGTATTACTGCTTACCGCAAGCTTACTGCATTATGCTCTACCTGTGGTTATTGAAGTAACCTTACTTTGTTGGATGCTGCTGGGAATATGTTTAGTTATATTGCTACTTGGGCACTTTAAAGCGCTTGATAACGTTGCTAAAGGCATTATGGGGCTGCTTACACTCGCTACTTTGATTGCCCTTACCATTGCATTTGGTAACGGACCAATGGCACCTGCTGACTACGTAGGGCCTTCACCGTACGAGCTTGCCATGCTTAGCTTTATGGTGGCTTTAATGGGCTGGATGCCAGCGCCTATCGAAATATCAGCTCTTAGCTCTTTATGGCTAAAAGAAAAACAAGCGCAGCAAACAGTGACTAAAAGCCAAGGCCTGTTCGACTTTAACGTAGGCTACTGGCTTACAGCTGGCTTAGCACTGGTGTTTTTTAGCTTAGGTGTATTAGTGCAATATGGGCAAACCAGCAGCATAGAACTCGGTGGTGTTGCCTTTGCCAAGCAGCTGATTGATATGTACGCATTAACAATAGGCGAGTGGGCAAGGCCGCTTGTATCAGCAATCGCTTTTTTATGCATGTTTGGCACCACACTCACCGTGCTTGATGGCTACGCCCGCACGCTTAACGAGTCTCATAAACTACTTGGCTTTGGGCAATCAAAACACAGCTTAAGTGCTTGGTTAATACTGCAAGCACTTGCCGGCATGGCGGTTATTTTATTTTTTAAATCAGCCCTTGGCCCTATGCTTACGTTTGCGATGACACTTTCATTTGTTACAACGCCTGTATTTGCATGGCTCAACTTTAGCCTTGTACGATCAGAGCCTGATATTAAACACAGCGTGTTATTGCGCAGTTTAAGTTGGTTAGGTTTAGTGTACTTAGTGGGCTTTGCTGTTGCGTTTGTAGTGTGGAAACTAGCTGCTTGAGATAGATTTACTATCCAGAACTCGGGTTATTAGCAAACTTTATCTTTAGTTTACAAGGAAGAAACCATGAAATTTGATATGGCAATTACAGACAACTTCGCATCATTTTATGATGAACAAGAAGGAAGTCATATTTTCATAGGTAGTTTTGATAATGAAAATTTGAGATGCGAATAGGGATCTTAGATGATTCAAAATCAGTCGGTAACGTTCTAGCTTCTAATGATGATGAGTTAAATATAAAGTTATTGGCACTTTATATTAAGTATATTAATACTCCAAAATTAAACGAGGTATAAATGGATATTAGAACAGGCGAGCTTTCAAACCCACATGTTATAAAGTTACTGCAAGCACATCATAACGATATGCTAAAACACTCACCTGTTGAGAGCGTACATGCGCTTGATGTTACTAAGCTCAATCAGCCCGACATAACCTTTTATAGCTTATGGGTTGATAATAAGTTAGCGGGTGTTGGCGCTTTAAAAGCGCTCAATACAACGCATGGCGAAGTTAAATCAATGCGCACATCAAGCAACTATTTACGCCAAGGCATCGCTGCTAAGTTATTCACGCATATTATTAAGCAATCAACTTTGCGAGGTTACAAAAAACTAAGCCTTGAAACCGGCACTGTTGAGGCGTTTTTGCCTGCACAAAAGCTTTACACTTGTTTTGGTTTTAAAGAATGCGAACCATTTGGTGATTATGAGCTAGATCCGTACAGCTTGTTTATGAGTAAAGCGCTTTAGCAAAGCAAGAAATACCTGTCGCCGCTCGTTTAAAATCTTTGATTAAATTTGTACGCTATTTGCGTACACTTTAATGTATGAAAAGCCTATTTGTTGAATCAAACATATTCGAAAATTACCGAGAGCTGTACTTGAGTGATGACGAGTATCGTTTATTTCAAGCAGATCTAATGGTTAACCCAAAACAGGGCGATGTTATTCAAGGAACGGGCGGCTTACGTAAATACGAGTTGCGGGCAAAGGAAAAGGTAAGCGTGGCGGTTCAAGAGTTATATATTATTACTTGGACGACAAAATACGTTTTTATCTACTCACTATTTACAGTAAAAATGAAGTAACCGATTTAACAGCGGATCAGAAAAAGCAATTAAAAGAATTCTTAGAGGTGTGGCGTAATGAGCAAACGCGATTTGTTTTCAGAATTAACTACAGCCCTTGTTGATGTTAAAGCGCATTCATAAGGAAAGCTTACGTTACGTACTCATTAAGTAAAGGAGTTCAACGATCTTGTTATCTCACCTGGGCTAAGTAAAAACCGAGCAACAAAGAGTTAATCGTCCCTAGAAAGAACCCAAAGGGCAGTGCATGTTTGGTATTTATGCTGCGTTATCGCCTATTTATGGGGAATAACCACACTACATAAGCTCTGCCTTGCCTAAAAACCAAACATACTGCTGCAAATTCACCCACCAAAGTTCAACACGCCCTAATATGTCGCGCGGTGTATTTGCAAGCATTCTACATACTTCGGCAAGAACGCTCGAAAACTGGGAACAAGGGCGCAGCACTCCTAATGGGCAAGCGATAACATTGCTAAAGCTTGTGCAGCGTCATCCTGAGACGCTAAATCACATAGCTGAGCTGTAAATTTTATAAAGCTCATCTAAATATGTAATTCAGGTTTCCTCTGAATTACATATTTCAAAAGGCAAAAAGAAAGACGCGATCCTATCGCAAGTAAATTTAACGCAGTTAGCGCTGAAAATAGCTATTTGAGATAGATTTATTATCCAGAGTTCAGGCTACTTAATATTTTAGAGTACTTACTGTTTCACGAAAGTAATCGACTTTGCCATTTAGTTCATGAGAAATAATATAAGTACGGCTATTAACATCTTGCTTTGCTTCACCATACCAAAACGATTGATCAAAGGTTGTTATATGCCAGTCATCGCCTAGAGATTGAGATTCTAGGCCCGTAATAAGAGTTCCTTTGGGGAATATATCAGTGCCCAGACGAGTCAATAAAGTAATAAAGCCTGCTTTGTCATTACATTGCTGCCAATCGATATCTGTATCATCTTTGTAGTGCTCTATACGCAGATCAATATCATCAGCAATTAAGTCTAGGAGTGACATATCTCCTTTTTCAAATAAATTTAATACTTTATGAATTGTAATATCACTATAACGCTCAAGCATTTTCTAGTCCTTTTAATTGATTTTATTATCTTCAAGTTTGAAATTAGCAAATCCAATGATATAGGTATAATATTGTTTATATTATCAACCTATAGGTAAATTATGTGATAGAGATTAAGCCATTAAATTACTTTATTGCAGCATATGAAGAAGGGTCGATTACTGCAGCTGCATCGCGATGTTTTATTGCTCAGCCCTCTGTTACTCATGCGATTAAAACATTGGAAATAAATTTAGGAGTTAAGTTATTTGAACGCAGTAAACGAGGCATAAAGCCAACAGCGGATGGTCATAAGCTCTACAAACTTGCAAGTGATTTACTATTACAAAATCAGCAGTTACAAGCCGCTTTTATCCCTAATAATACGCATGATCTGCACCTTTATGTACAGCCTGATATAAATATTGAGCGCTACGTTAGTATTCTCGAATCGATAAAAAATACGCCGATGGATATTGATTTATCTATAGTCGATGCTATTGAGCAAGCGCAAATAGCGATTATTGATGAGCAGCTTTTACCATCCCAGTTTAAATTTAAAAGGCTTAATCAAGAAAGTTATAGGCTGATTGTGCGTGGGGATCATCCATTAGCAAAAAATAAAACAGTGGGTCTTGGGGAATTAGAGGGTTTAGCTTTTATCGAAAGACCATATTGTACTAATCGAAAAGCATTTGAGAGACTTATTAATGATGAGAATATATCAATTATTTACCAAGGCAAAGCTATTCATGATTTACAGCTTCAAGGC
This sequence comes from Pseudoalteromonas aliena SW19, assembly GCF_014905615.1. NCBI lineage: Bacteria > Pseudomonadati > Pseudomonadota > Gammaproteobacteria > Alteromonadales > Pseudoalteromonadaceae > Pseudoalteromonas > Pseudoalteromonas aliena. The sequence continues at coordinate 391,483 of NZ_AQGU01000026.1, read as the reverse complement.
CTTGTTAAGTTAGGCTTTGGTGTTGCTGTTATACCTGAATCATACATTCAAAAAGAGTGTGACTTAAAGTATATACCTATTACTTTAAGTAACGCTATAACGCGCTCGATTGTATTTGCTTATCGTAAGTTACCAAATACAATAATGAAAGCTATTGAGGATATCACTGCAACTAAATCTTAAGGCTAGTTGCAGTTAATATCTGTACCTAATATATTTTAACTCAGCTCTTTTATCGCTCTACTTATTCCATCTAAACTCAGCGCATACATGCGGTTGTTCATTAACTCTTTTATAAAACCAATTGATTGATAGTACGGCCAATGTTCAACGGGCTGTGGGTTGAGCCAGGCGACTTTATCAAAGTGATTGGTGATTCGTGATAACCATGCACTGCCTGGTTCTTCGTTGTAATGTTCTACCGAGCCGCCGGGGTAGGCTATTTCGTAAGGGCCCATAGTGGCATCGCCAACAAATATGACTTTATAGTCGCTGGTGAATTTATTAATCAGCGTCATGGTGTCGATGATGTTTGAGTGGCGGCGGACGTTGTCTTGCCAAACATGCTCGTACAGGCAGTTATGAAAGTAGTAAAATTCTAAATGCTTAAATTCGCTATGAGCCGCGCTAAATAACTCTTCGCAGGTGTGAATGTAGTCATCCATTGAGCCGCCAATATCAAATAGCATCAATACTTTTACTGCATTGTGGCGTTCGGGTGCCATTTTTACATCTAGCATGCCGCCTTGCTTAGCTGTCGCGCGAATGGTTTCGTTTAAATCCAGCGTGTCGCTTGCGCCAGTGCGGGCAAACTTTCGTAACTTTTTAAGGGCGAGTTTAACTGTGCGCGAACTAATTTCTCTGTCGGTGTCGAGGTTTTTGTATTCTCGTTTGTCCCACACTTTTACCGCTTGGCGGTTACGGTTGCCGTCTTGCCCTATACGCACGCCTTCGGGGTTATAGCCGTATGCGCCAAAAGGTGATGTACCGCCAGTGCCCACCCATTTATTGCCGCCAGCGTGACGTTTTTGTTGTTCTTCTAAACGCTCTTTTAGGGTTTTCATAAGCTCGTCGAGTCCGCCCATCGCTTTAAGTTGGGCTTTTTCTTCATCGCTTAGGTTTTTTTCAAACTCTTTACGTAGCCAATCTTCAGGTAAGTTGTGTTGCTGCTTTAAACTCTCGAGTAAATCAAGGTCGGCAATACCGCTAAAGTAGTCGCTAAAGGCTTTGTCGAAACGGTCAAAGTGCGTTTCGTCTTTTACCATTATGGTGCGAGCTAAATGGTAAAAGGCGTCTACGTCGGCAAATATAACGCCTTTTTTTAAGGCGTTAATTAAATCGAGTAACTCTCGCAGGCTTACCGGTAAGCGGTATTTGCGCAGCGTGAAAAAAAACTGTACTAGCATGTTAGCGACGGCTCATAAACGCGAGTTTTTCGATTAGGCTTATGTCTTGCTCATTTTTAAGTAATGCGCCAAACATCGGCATTAAACCACCTTTTTTTGCTTTATCGTGCAGTGTTTTAGCGTCTATGTCTTCTGCCATTAGCAGTTTAAGCCAGTCGAGTAATTCGCTAGTGGAAGGTTTCTTTTTAAGGCCGTTAGCTTCACGCAGGTTAAAAAACACTTCGAGTGCTTGGCGTACTAAATCTTGTTTAACGTTAGGGTAGTGTACGTCAATAATTTGCTGCATTTCATCGCTGCTAGGAAAATCAATGTAATGAAAAAAGCAGCGGCGTAAAAAGGCGTCCGGCAATTCTTTTTCATTATTTGATGTGATGATCACAATAGGGCGCTCTTTTGCGACAATGCGCTCATTAGTTTCGTAAACATGAAACTCCATTTTATCAAGCTCAAGTAGTAAGTCGTTTGGGAACTCTATGTCGGCTTTGTCTATTTCATCAATTAATAATACAGGGCGTTTACCGTTAAGCTCTGCATACGTAAATGCTTGCCAAAGCTTACCTTTAACGATGTAGTTACCAATATTATGTACGCGCTCGTCACCTAATTGGCTATCGCGCAGACGCGACACTGCATCGTACTCGTATAAGCCTTGCTGCGCTTTAGTGGTCGACTTTATGTGCCATTGAATAAGCTCGGTATCTAAGCTTTTAGCTAACTCTTCGGCCAGCATGGTTTTACCTGTGCCGGGTTCGCCTTTAATTAAAAGTGGTTTTTCGAGCATAATGGCAGCATTTACAGCTTGTTTAAGCGCGCTACTCGCTATGTAATTGTCAGTTGAATTAAATTGCACGGTGTACCCTTGTCTGGTCTGAGCAGTAAGTTATTTTGTTATAATGCCATAGTTAAACGGCAGGTCCAAGGTATGCAAAACGCGGTATGGTTTTACCGTCTTTTTCGATTGTTTCGTTAAACATACTCAATGGGCGCGCCCATATGCCAAATTCACCATAGAGTGCTTGGTAAATTACAAGTTGCTCTTGCGTTTCGCTATGAGTGGCTTGGTATAAAACTTTGTACTGTGGACCTTTATAGTGTTGGTATATGCCTGGTTTGAGGGAAAGTGGTTTTATTGCTGTAGTCATGTTTTGATCTCTTGTATAATTTGGCTTTGCACTTTTAATGCTAACTAATTTGCCAACACTATGAACTATATTTCTTTAGATGATTACAAAAAGGCGTGGGTTTTTCGCCATAAAGACTTACCTGTATCTGATGATGACGCAGCAAAAATTAAACCTATGAGCGACGAGCGCGCGGCTGTACTTTGGACAACGATGGTGAGCCGTGAGTTTGATCATCCTGACTTTTTTGAGGACACCGACTGGTGTGGTCAAGAAAAGAGCTTTAGCCAAGAAGTAGATTGGCAAGATGCATGGGAAAATGGCGATGCACTTCCACCAGAGAGTATTTTAACTTTTTTAGATTGGGAAGCTAATACCACGGTTTATTTTTGTATGGCGCGCGATAATATTATCGAAACAACCTTTGATGTATTTAAACGCAATTGGCAAAACTTTATGTTTTTAGCCGATGGCAGTTTGTTAATTGGTAAAAAACGCAATACGGTTGTGCAATTTTTAGAATCAGGTAAAGCTAAATTAGGTGAAAAGCCAAGCGCTTAAATTAGTATGTAATGCTTAAAAAGCATTCAGTACTGTGCTATAAAACACTTATCTATTTGTTTTGAGTACAGCTTTTGGTCGCGAAAAATCAGTCACTTGGTGCTCAGCAACAAGTTGAAATTTGGCAAACTGATGCACAAAAGGTGTTGTATGCGCAATTGTGCAATGCGTTTTATCAGCGTGAGGTTCAGCGTTTAGTTGCAGAGCCCAATGCTGATAAACTGCGTCGCCAGTTAAAAAGCCTACCTTATTATATTGAGCGAGCAGCGACGTTAGTTGCCAATGGAGATTCTCCTTTTACGCTGGACTCACAAAATGGCTCTTGGCTTGAAAAGCAAAAACCAACACCGCCCGATGTGAATGCTCAAGCTAATGAACTTTTTTATCAAACACATGCCAAAGTGGGGCTTATAGTGCCCGTTGTGTTACATGACTTTGAGCAGGTGCGTCTTAGAATAGACAGTATTGATCAGTTAGGTGACAATAAACTGCATTGCAATGAGCTTGGCTGGTTTGATTTTTTAGGTAATGGGCTCGAACAGCAAAGTGCGCAACTATTAAAGCCAAGTAAGGTGAGCTTAACCGCTGCATGTTGTGGGCATCAATGGCAGTTTTCGAAACGCTGTTTGCCTCGCGTTTTATCACTACGCGAAATGCTTTTAGCGGGTAGTATTAATTGGCGTAATTTAAAGCGCCCCCTAGCTTAAATAAAGCGAGGTTTTTAGGGTTTTAAAATAAGGAGTGTTAAATGCGTATTTTTCAAGTTGGCTTACTGTGCTTAGCACTGTTTGTACAATATAGACTTTGGTTTGGGCATAATGGCGTACAAGACTACACACGACTAAAAAGTGCCGTAGCGTCGCACCAACAAAGCAACGAAAAGCTTATCAAGCGTAATAAAGTACTTACCGCTGATATAGAAGATTTAAAGCTCGGCCAAGAAGGTATTGAAGAGCGTGCACGTAACGAATTAGGAATGATTAAACCGGACGAAACATTTATTCGTGTTTTACCGGGCAAACAATATGACAAATAAACAGACTATTGCAGCAATTGTACCTGCTGCGGGTGTTGGCAGTAGAATGCAGCATAATGCGCCTAAGCAATATATACACTTAGCGGGCAAAACTATTTTAGAGCACACCTTAGCTAAACTTTCTCAATTACCTCAATTAAGCACTATTGTTATTGCCCTGAGCGACAGTGACCCCTATTTTGATGAACTCCCACTTGTTGATAATCGCATTGTTCGTGCCAGTGGTGGGAAAGAGCGAGCCGACTCAGTGTTCAATAGCTTACTTTTTTTAGCGCCTAACCCACCTACATGGGTTTTGGTGCACGACGCTGCCCGTCCGCTAGTTAATATTAGTGATATAGAACGTTTAATTGATGAATGCATAAGCGCTAATGAAGGTGGCATTTTAGCTAGCAAAGTAAAAGACACCATAAAACGTGGCGATACTCATGTTTTGCAAACCGTACCACGAGATGATTTATGGCAAGCACTTACCCCGCAGTTTTTTAAATATGACGAGCTTAAAAATGCACTTCAAAACGCATTAGCAAGTGGGGCAACTATTACCGATGAAGCCAGTGCAATTGAATGGGCCGGTAAACCGGTAAGGCTTGTAATAGGGCGTAGCGATAATATTAAAATAACCACGCCAGAGGACTTAGACTTGGCTGGGTTTTTACTACACAAACAACAAAACGAGAGTGCATTATGATACGAATTGGCCATGGTTTTGACGTACATAAATTTGGCGGTGAAGGCCCGTTAACTATTTGTGGTGAAAAAATTGATTACCCACAGGGCTTTTTAGCGCACTCAGATGGTGATGTTGCTATTCATGCACTATGCGATGCTATTTTAGGCTCGCTTGCGATGGGCGATATTGGCAAGCACTTTCCCGATACGGCAAGCGAATATGAAAATATCGACAGCCGTATTTTACTTCGTCATGTGGTGAACTTAGCAAAACAGCAAGGTTATGTACTTGGCAATGGTGATGTGACTATTGTTGCACAAGCGCCAAAGATGCTGCCGCACATACAAGCTATGCGCGCTAATCTAGCCAGTGACTTAAATTGCGACCTTTGCCAAATTAATGTTAAGGCTACAACCACAGAAAAGCTTGGCTTTGAAGGGCGCAGGGAAGGTATTTCGAGCCATGCAGTGGTAATTATGAGCAAAGAATCAATGAGTACAAAATCCGCATGAGCGATTTAAATTATTTATACGGTGCGCCGCTTTCTAAAGCTGACTTTAAAACCACTGCTGAAGACTTTATGGTGGATGAAGACCTAGGTATAGAATTTACCGGAAGTGGCGAACACGTGTGTTTACAAGTAGTTAAAAAAGGCGAAAACACGCAATATGTTGCAAAGTTAATTGCACAGCGTGCGGGTGTTTCACCGCGAGACGTGAGTTACGCAGGCATGAAAGATCGCCACGGTGTGTGCTCACAGTGGTTTAGTGTAAAAGTACCGATTAAAAAGCCTATCGATTTTAGCGATTTAAATAGCGAAAGTATTTTTATTGTGTCGCAACAGCGCCACGATCGTAAATTGCGCACGGGTTGCCACAAAGGTAATAAATTTACTATTACGCTTCGTAATGTAACCAAGCCTCTTGATATTTTATGCCGCATTAACGCAGTGCGCGCAGGTGTGCCAAATTACTTTGGCGAGCAGCGTTTTGGGCATGGCGGTCATAACTTAGTAATGGCAGAAAAAATGTTTGCTGGTGAGCGAATTCGCGATAAAAAACTGCGCGGTATTATTATTTCAGCAGCGCGGTCGCATGTATTTAATCAATTAGTGAGTTTGCGTGTTAAAGAGCATGGTTTAGCTAAAACAATGCACCGAGAAGTATTTATGCTTAGCGGCAGTAATGCATTTTTTGAAGATGCAATTAACGATGAAAACATTGAACGATTAGCCACTGGCGATATTGTGATGTCGGCACCCATGGTCGGTAAAAGCGAAAAAGGCCTAACTGAACAAGAAAAAATATGGCTTGAACCTTTCCAAACATGGTGTGATGGTTTAGGTGAGCTAGGCCTTAAAAATGAGCGCAGAATGCTGCGCTTAATCCCACAAGACTTAGCGGTAGAAACATTAGACGAAACCACTTTAAAACTAAGCTTTGGTTTACCAAAAGGGTGTTTTGCAACCGCATTATTACGTGAGCTGGTGGATTATAAAGATGCAAGCCCGCGAGAGCGTAAAGAAAAGGATAATGACATAAATGAAGATACTGTTAAGTAACGATGATGGCGTAAATGCCAAAGGTATTGCGGTTTTATATCAAGCGCTCACTCAAATTGCAGATGTAACGCTTGTTGCGCCAGATCGCAATTGTAGTGGCGCAAGTAATTCTTTAACACTAATGAACCCGCTACGAGCAACTAAGCTCGAAAACGGGTTTATGTCGGTTAATGGTACCCCTACTGATTGTGTACATTTAGGTGTAAATCAGTTGGTTGATGAAAAACCAGATTTAGTTGTTGCGGGTATTAACCATGGTGCCAACTTAGGTGACGACACGCTGTACTCTGGCACCGTTGCAGCTGCAACAGAAGGACGTCATTTGGGCTTACCAGCCATCGCGGTATCACTTTGCTCACACAATGGTGAACACTTTGAAACAGCCGCTGCGGTTACCGTTAATATTATTAAAGGCTTGGCCTCGCATCCGCTGCCTAAAGATCAAATTATAAATATTAACGTGCCAGATATTCCATTAAGTGAATTAAAAGGGGTGCAAGTAACACGCCTCGGTGCGCGCCATAAAGCCGAAACGATGACCAAACAAACCGATCCCTGGGGTCGTGATATTTTTTGGTACGGATCGCTTGGCACAGAAAGCGATGCCGGAGAGGGTACCGACTTTTATGCAATTAATAATGGTTATGCATCGGTGACACCACTAAGTGTTGATATGACGGCTAAAGAGAGCTTAAAAGCGGTAGGAGACTGGTTGGCTGATTTGGAGATTAATCGTGCTCGCTAATTACACGCGCAGTGCTCAAGCGTTATCTGATTTACTTAAGCGTGAAGGTGTTGAAGATGCGCAAGTACTCAATGCGATTGCCCAAATTCCGCGCCATATTTTTATTGATGACGTTTTAAAACATAAAGCGTATGAGAATACTGCACTGCCCATTGGACAAGGGCAGACTATTTCTCAGCCTTATATTGTAGCGCGTATGACTGAATTACTTCGCCTTGCGGGTGCTTGTAATAAGATACTGGAAATTGGTACCGGCTCTGGATATCAAACGGCGATATTAGCTAAAACCTTTACAAAGGTATATTCAGTTGAGCGTATAAAGGCGCTGCAATGGCAAGCTAAAAGGCGTTTACAGCAGCTCGACCTATATAATGTCACGATGAAACATGGTGATGGGTGGCAAGGCTGGCAATCACAAGCGCCTTTTGATGGCATTATAGTGACAGCTGCAGCATCTAAAGTTCCACAGGATTTACTCGCTCAGTTAGCCGATGGAGGCGTGTTATTAGCGCCCATTGGTGAGAGCGATCAAAAATTAATAATGGTTATTCGCAAAGGCGATAGCTTTACAGAGCATGTGATTGCTCCCGTTAGATTTGTGCCGTTAGTGCCAGGCGATATTGAATAGGAATTTATTTTGAAGTTGTTTACTAAGTTATACGATATGGCCCTTGTATGGGCAAAGCATCGCCATGCCGAGCGTTATTTGGCTGCAATGAGCTTTGCTGAGTCTGTTTTTTTCCCGATTCCACCCGATGTAATGCTAGCGCCTATGTCGCTTGCGCAACCTAAAAAAGCATGGCGTTTTGCAAGCTTTGCCACTATCGCCTCAGTTGTTGGCGGTATAGTTGGTTATTTGCTTGGTTTTTGGTTATTTGAACCCGTTGTTGAGCCACTTATTGCACATATGCACTGGCAAGAAAAATTTGATATTGCGCTAAATTGGTTTAAAGACTACGGAGTGTGGGTTGTATTTTTAGCCGGTTTTTCACCTATTCCTTATAAGGTTTTCACTATTGGCGCTGGCGTTTTACAAATGGCATTTTTGCCTTTTTTAATCGCATCAGCAGTAGGGCGCGGTGCGCGATTCTTTTTAGTTTCAGCTTTAATGAAATGGGGCGGAGTTAAAATGGAGCAAAAATTACGTCAATATGTAGAGATACTTGGCTGGGGATTAGTTGCATTAATCGCTATAGCGTACTTTTTATTGCGCTAAGCTTTATAAAATAACTTTTTTAACACAAGGAGCTTAATACGATGAATAAACAAATTAAATGTTATGTTGCTTTATTTATTAGTATTTTGCTCTTTGGCTGCTCATCTCGTCATGTTCCCGCACCCGTTAGCAGTCTAAATAATAATGTTAATAAACATAACCATAAAATTAACATTGCTGGTGATTATTATAAAGTGCAAAAAGGAGACACTTTATATTCTATTGCTTTTAGTGCTGGAAAAGATATTAGAGAAATAGCGAAAAGCAATTCAATATCATCACCTTACATCATTTTTCCTGGGCAAAGAATATCGCTGAAACCGGCACCAGCAGAAAAGAAAAAGCGTAAAAAATATACGTATTCAACTAAAAAGTCTACAAAAAAAGCACAAAAAAATAACAATAAATTAAAAAAAGAGCTTGATCGCCCAAAACAACGAGAGTATGTTCAGAAACAAGCCAGTAACAAAGTTAGCAATAATAAGTATTTGTCGAACGGTAAAGTGCAGTGGTTTTGGCCAGCGAAGGGTAAAATTACGAAACGCTTTTCTAATAAGGAAAACGGCTACAAAGGCTTGCAGATTGCTAATAAAAAAGGGGCTTCAGTTTTAGCTGCGGCACAAGGAACGGTGGTGTACGCGGGTAACGCTCTTAGAGGTTATGGTAGTTTAATCATATTGAAACATAATGATGATTATCTAAGCGCTTATGCACATAACTCAAAATTACTTGTTAAAGAAAAGCAGAAAATTAAGGCAGGTCAAAAAATAGCAGAAATTGGTAATTCAGAATCTCCGGTCACCGCACTTCGCTTTGAAATTCGCTACCGAGGGCAAGCTGTCAATCCTGCTAAATACCTTCCCTAATTTTTAGGTATTGATAATTGCTCTGGAGAAGGCTTATGGCTAACACTGCAAAACTTGACACAAACAATACGAATGACGAAAAGTTTGATGACACCGCCGTTGAAGAAACAACATCACTACTTGAAAAGGTAGACGAAGAAGATATTTTTGCCAAAGAAGAAGTCACTAAAAATTTAGATGCCACACAACTTTATTTAGGCGAAATTGGTTTCTCTCCACTATTAAGCGCAGAAGAAGAAGTATTCTTTGCCCGTAAATCTTTAAAAGGCTGTGAAGCCTCACGTAAACGCATGATTGAAAGTAACCTGCGTTTAGTTGTTAAAATTGCACGCCGTTATAATAACCGTGGCCTTGCCTTACTCGATTTAATTGAAGAAGGGAATTTAGGTTTAATTCGCGCTGTTGAAAAGTTTGATCCAGAGCGTGGTTTTAGATTTTCTACTTACGCTACGTGGTGGATACGTCAAACAATTGAACGTGCCATCATGAACCAAACACGTACCATTCGCTTACCTATTCATGTGGTTAAAGAACTTAACGTATATTTACGTACGGCACGAGAATTAACGCAAAAACTTGATCATGAACCAACCGCCGAAGAAATCGCAGAGAGCTTAGACCGACCTGTTGAGGACGTGACTAAAATGCTACGTTTAAATGAAAAAATAGCCTCTGTTGATATGCCTATTGGCGGTGAAAACGACAGTGTGCTACTTGATATTATTCCGGATGAAAAAAGTTTTGGTCCTGAAGGCGAAGTACAAAATAACGATATTAATAAACATATTATTGATTGGTTAGGGGAGCTAAACCCAAAACAGCGTGAAGTATTAGCGCGTCGATTTGGATTACTTGGTTATGAACCTTCGACACTTGAAGATGTAGGTCGCGAAATTGGTTTAACGCGTGAACGAGTAAGACAAATACAAGTTGAGGCATTGCGTCGTTTAAAAGACATTTTGCAACAAGAAGGGTTAAGTACAGATAGTTTGTTTAATCAATTCTCGTAACTATAAAAGCGGTACAAACTAGAAAAGATTATGTGTGTTAAAAAGCCGAAGGATTTATTCTTCGGCTTTTTTATGTTTTATACAAAGTAAATTTAAAGCAATGCTTTTAGTTTATATAATAAATCGTGCGCTTGGCGTGGCGTTAAATTGTCAGGTTCGATAGCACTTAACTGCTCTTCTATTTCAGAAGGCGTACTTTGTACGGCCTCGTTGTTAAAAGTAAATGCTTGTTGCTCTGTATTTTGCGCCGTTACGCTTTGATGGTTTTCAAGTAATTTAAGTTTTTGTTTTGCTTGCGCAATGACTGCTTTTGGCACCCCTGCGAGAGCTGCTACTTGTAAGCCAAAACTTTTACTTGCTGCGCCATCAAGTACGGTGTGCATAAAGGCAATTGTATCGTTATGCTCTATGGCATCAAGGTGCACGTTTACAAGGCCCGTGGTTTGCTCTGCAAGTTCTGTTAGTTCAAAGTAGTGTGTTGCAAATAATGTTTTTGCAGATATTTTTGATGCTAGATGATCGGCTGTTGCATACGCAAGCGAAAGCCCATCATAGGTACTTGTCCCGCGACCAATTTCATCCATTAATACCAAAGACTGCGCCGTGGCGTTATTTAAAATAGTGGCTGTTTCGGTCATTTCTACCATGAAGGTTGAGCGCCCAGAGGCTAAATCATCGCTAGCACCAATACGTGTAAATATGCGATCGATATTGCCAATTTTAGCGCTGTCTGCAGGTACATAACTGCCAATGTGAGCCATTAGTACAATAAGTGCTGTTTGGCGCATATAAGTTGATTTACCGCCCATGTTTGGACCCGTAATAATCAACATTTTACGTTGGCTGTTTAATTCAACAGGGTTAGCAATAAACGGTTCTTTCATTACTTGTTCAACAACAGGGTGACGACCTTGCTTAATGCTTATATTGTCGTTATCGCACAGTTCTGGTTTTGCATAATTGAGTGCAAATGCACGCTCAGCTAAATTATTTAATACGTCTAAATCAGCCAGTGCGGCGGCCATCATTTGCAACTGTTCAATATGTGGAGCAATAAACCTAAACAGCTCTTCATATAGTTGTTTTTCAAGCGCTAAGGCTTTTGATTGGCTGCCAAGCACTTTATCTTCGTGCTCTTTAAGCTCTGGGATTATATAACGCTCGTTATTTTTAAGCGTTTGGCGACGAATGTAGTCGGCGGGTACTAAGTGCGCGTTGGCACGGCTTACTTCAATAAAGAAACCATGCACGCGGTTGTAACCAATTTTAAGCGTACTAATACCCGTGCGTTCGCGTTCACGCAGTTCTAGTTGATCAAGAACATCAGTAGCGCCTTTGCTTAAGTTGCGCCATTCATCAAGTTCACTGTTATAACCTGAGGCAATAACGCCACCATCACGAATAAGTACAGGCGGATTTTCTATTACAGCTTGCTCTAACAATGCTTGTAAATCAGGGAGTTCAGGCGAGTGCTTGATAATACCCGCTATACGAGGGTCGTTAGCGTCAGCTAATAAAGTATGTAGCGGCGCAAGCGCTTGTAATGCACTGCGCAGGCGAGTTAAATCGCGTGGGCGAGCTGTGCATAAAGCTAAGCGCGCAATAACACGCTCTACATCACCAATCTCTTTTAGTGATTCGTGTAATTCGCCGCACAATTGTGCATCTAAAATAGCGCTAATTGCATTTAAGCGAGAATTTAGCTCATCTTTATTACGAATAGGTGTATGTATACGGCGCTTAAGTAAACGGGAGCCCATTGGGGTTGCTGTTTTATCAAGTACTTGGGCAAGTGTATTTTCAAACCCGCCAGATAAATTAACGGTCAGTTCTAAGTTTTTACGCGTTGCTGCATCTAAAATAACAGCGTGTTCGTTGTGCTCAAGTTTAATAGCACGAATATGTGGCAGTGCAATACGCTGCGTATCTTTTACGTATTGCATTAAACAACCGGCAGCAACAAGTGCGCTGTGGGCTTTATCAACACCAAATCCTACTAAATCTTTAGTACCAAACTGATCGCATAATAAGTGCTCGGCCGTATCTAAGTCGAATTCCCACTCTGGGCGACGACGAGCCCCTTTTATATGCTCAATTAAATGAAAATTTTCAAAGCTTTCGCTATATAGCAATTCTGCTGGTGATAGGCGCTGAACCGTTGAGCTAAATGCTTCGTCGGTATTAACCTCTACAACGTTAAAGCGACCAGAGTTAATGTCTAAGTAGGCAATACCGTACAGGCCTTTTTTACTTTGCCAAACACTGGTAAGCAAATTGTCTTGTCGTTCTTGTAAAAGCGCTTCGTCAGAAATTGTACCTGGTGTAACTATACGAACAACTTTGCGATCAACGGGGCCTTTACTGGTAGCTGGATCGCCAACTTGTTCGCAAATAGCAACAGATTCACCCATTTGAACTAGGCGTGCTAAGTAGTTCTCTACTGCATGATAAGGCACGCCCGCCATAGGGATAGGATCGCCACCGGCTTTGCCGCGATGGGTTTGCGAAATATCGAGTAATTGAGCGGCGCGTTTAGCGTCGTCAAAAAAGAGTTCGTAAAAATCGCCCATACGATAAAACAATAAAATATCGCGATGCTCTGATTTTATTTTTAGATACTGCTGCATCATAGGGGTTTGTTGTTTTATAGTGTGTGGTGCATAAAGATCAAACGACATGTATTTACCCAAAGGCTGAATATGGAATTACATCAAGAGATTAAAACACTTGCTGCGCAATTAGGTGCTATTTTAACGGATAAATGCTTATGGATCACTAGTGCTGAGTCATGTACTGGTGGCGGAGTAAGTTATGCGCTTACAGATACGCCAGGAAGCTCTGCTTATATTGACCGTGCATTTGTCACTTACAGTAATCAAGCAAAGCAGGATTTACTGAATGTAAATAGTAGTACATTAACGCAATACGGTGCTGTGAGCGAGCAAACAGTACAAGAAATGGCATTAGGTGCAATTAAAGCAGCAAACGCTGATATTGCGATAGCTATATCGGGTATTGCTGGACCAGGTGGAGCTAGCAAAGATAAACCTGTTGGGCTTGTGTGGTTTGGCCTGCAGATTAATGGTAAAGCGCTTACATTTAAACGAGTATTTACCGGTGATAGAGCTCAGGTTCGTATGCAAGCTATTGTATTTTCATTAAAAACTATAATAAGTGAGATAAAATAAAAAAATTAGCTTGATACTGTGATTTCATACAGTATACTTGGTTCCATTAGCTGGATTTGGAGAACAAAATGAACGATAACAAACAAAAAGCGTTGGACGCTGCACTATCACAAATTGAACGTCAATTTGGTAAAGGCTCAATCATGAAATTGGGTGATAACAAAGCGTTAAACATTGAATCTGTATCTACAGGATCATTAGGCATTGATATTGCCTTAGGCATAGGTGGTTTACCTATGGGACGTATTGTTGAAGTGTATGGCCCTGAATCATCTGGTAAAACAACGCTTACTTTACAAGTTATCGCAGAAGCACAAAAAGAAGGCAAAACATGTGCTTTTATTGATGCTGAGCATGCTCTAGATCCAGTTTATGCACAAAAATTAGGTGTAAATATTGATGAGCTTTTTGTATCGCAACCAGATACCGGTGAGCAAGCATTAGAAATTTGTGACATGTTAGTGCGCTCAAGCGCGGTAGACGTGGTTATTATTGACTCGGTTGCTGCACTTACACCAAAAGCTGAGATTGAAGGCGACATGGGCGATTCGCACATGGGCTTGCAAGCACGTTTAATGTCACAAGCATTACGTAAGCTAACAGGTAACATTAAACGCTCTAACACGTTATGTATTTTCATTAACCAAATCCGTATGAAAATTGGTGTTATGTTTGGTAACCCTGAAACAACAACGGGTGGTAATGCACTTAAGTTTTACGCCTCGGTACGTATTGATATTCGTCGTATTGGTTCTGTTAAAGAAGGCGATGAAGTTGTTGGTAACGAAACGCGCGTTAAAATTGTTAAAAACAAAGTTGCGCCGCCGTTTAAACAAGCTGAATTTATCATCATGTATGGTGAGGGTATTTCTAAGCAAGGTGAGTTAATTGACCTAGGTGTTAAGCACAAAATTGTTGAAAAAGCAGGTGCTTGGTACAGTTACTGTGGCAACAAAGTTGGCCAAGGTAAATCTAACTCGATTAAATTCTTGAAAGAAAACCCAGAAATTGCAGATGAGATTGAAGGTAAATTACGCGAAATGCTTTTACTAAAAGCAACTATTGAGCCAGAAGATGGTGAAGATAAGTTAGGCGATGATCCAGACCTTTAAACAGTCTTAAATGAGTTTTTAAGCTTGATTTGACCCGAGCTTTAAAAAGCGCTGATCAGTAATGATTAGCGCTTTTTTGTTGTTCAAAACTCGAAGCGGATAAAAATAAAAACGACACATTAAAAATGTGTCGTTTTTAATTTAACCGCAAAAATCTACAGCCTTAAATAAATCAAATATATTTATAACTGCCAGTTTACAGATAGGCCGTAGTTACGTGGTGCACCGTAGTAACCTTGTGCCCAATATAGGCTGTTTAAGTATTTTTCGCCTGTGGTGTTATTTATATTAAATGTTACACCTATATTGTCAGTAATTTCGTAAGTGGCCATTAAATCAAGTAATCCGTATGCATCTTGATTTGTGGTAACAGCCGCCATACCGTTAGCATCTTTAACTTGAACGCGGCTAGTTGAATCCTGCCAGCGGTAATTTGCGCCAAACGATAAACCATCAACTAACGGAACTTGGTAAGTTGCTGCCACTTTAAGTTGGTTTTCTGGTGTGTAGTCTTTTACTAGGTCATCACCATCAATACTTAAATTACTGAAGCTAATACTTGCACTTAAATCGTCTGTAAACTTACCACTTAGTTCGACTTCAAAGCCGTTACTGTTAATCCCATCGGCTGCATAATAACGTGTATCACCAGGTACGGAATTAGGAAGAGCAACAGCAAGGCCATCTTGTTTTGCATCAAAATAAGCAAAGGTTACAAACAATTGATCGTCAAGAAGCTGCGCTTTAACACCTATTTCACTACTTTTACCAGTAATAGCCGGAAGTTGATTCGCATTTATATCAAGCTCTTTTTGCGGTACAAATGTTTCTGTGTAGCTTGCATATGCAGATAACGTATCACTGAAGTCATACACGGTACCTATGTATGGTATTAACTCTGAGTCACTGCGTGTTTGAGACACGCTATAAGCTGTACCTTTTGTTTCCCAATCAGTATAACGCACGCCAGCAAGTAGGCTCAGCGGTTCACTTAACTTAAGGCGTGTAGATATATAAGCTGATTTTTGTTCGTTAGTTATATCACTCCCATTTTCACTATCAGCAAGGGTTGCCTCTGGCATTACGCCATCCCATGTTTTAAGAGATGGCATTGCTGGAAAGCCATTACCTGTAGTGTAATCGTAAAGCGACAGGTCTTTGTAATCCATTTTTGCTTGGCTAACACCAAACGATAGGTCGTGCTCTTGGCCAAATAAATCAAATTTACCACTGGCATATAAATCAAATAAATCGTGTTTATCACTATAATCATAGCGGCTGGCATAACCTGTTAAACCGAGCCCAGTTTCTTTGTTTGGCGTGCCATATACGAAAAATAATTCCGATTTTTGATCATTTTTAACATGAGCATAACGTGCTCTAGCCACCCATGTTGCTGATAAGTTTTGCTCAAGTGTTACATATACTTGCTCTGCACTGTTATCCCAGTAAGACCAATCGGCAGCAGTGCTGGTTGATTCGTCATAGTCAGTAGGTGTGCCATCTGTGTAATAAAGAGGAAGTGCGCCCCAAAGCGGGCTGTCGGCATCTTTTTGTTGATTCACGTAATTAACGCTAAGCGATGTACTGTCTGTTAATTTGCCTTCGTAGGCTAAATATACAATAGTTTTATCTGTCTCATAACGATCGAGGTAAGAGTCAGCTTTTTGTTTTGTAAATACCGCACGTACAGCATGCTCGTCATTTATTGGTGTAGATACATCTAAATCTAAACGTTTTTTATTCCACGAACCATAAGAAGCAGATGCATTAGCTTGCGTTGTATATGTTGGTTTTTTTAACACCATATTGACGGTCGCTGAAGGATTACCTGCACCTGTCATTAAACCGTTTGCTCCACGCACAATTTCAACGCGGTCATAAATTGATGTGTCAAGGCTGCCTTGAATAGAGCCTGAACTTTGCGGAATGCCTAAGCCATCAACTTGGAAATTGGTGATTTCAAAACCACGAGCTTTAAAATAAGTACGGTCAGTTTCTATTTGTTCTACCGTTACACCTGGTGTGCTTTCTAATACAGAATTAATATCGTCTAGTGAAAAGTCGTCCATTAGGGCACGTGAAACAACTGAGATTGACTGCGGCGTTTCTTTTATTGTTAAGCCTAATTTTGTAGCCGATTGTGCTTCTTCTGTGATGTAGTTTTTATGATGCTGGCCATAGACTGCAATTTTTTCGAGAGGTTCATCTTTTGCTTTCACTTCATCTGCAAAAGCATAACCAGATAGAATTAAAGAAGTAGCAAAGCTTAGTTTAGATAAACGCAAAACTTGAGGGGACGACATGAGTTTTTCCAATTAGTTCAAAAGAAGTGCGTAATTTAATCTAAATGATATTGATTTGCAATTGCATTTTATTGTTTTTATCCATAATTTTTAGCGTCATATATAAAAGCTAACTCTAACTTTAATCATGATCATAAAAAAACGGCCGAAGCCGCTTAAAGGAAGTAAACTGTTTTTACTTAACCTGAGCTCTGTTTAAGAGATTTACTAACGTATTGAATCATGTTGATATTTAAATTTATTTTCTAGCGCTGAAAATAGCTGCTCGAGATAGATTTATTATCCAGAGTTCAGGTTATTTATTAAAAAGAGTATTTTACAGAGAACTGCAGGCGCTCTAAATCGCCATCAACGCCGCTTTCTGTTTCTCGCTCAGCATGTTTAAATTCAGCACCAAACGTTAAGCGTTTAACTGGAGAGTATAAAATATTGGCACTATAGCTTTGGCTTGATTCAGTTGGATCGCCAGAAATAGCAAGTAAGTCTGCGTTGTTATCTGCTGAAAAGAACGAATAAAGGAATGTTGAACGCCATTGGCTGTTCCACTTGTGCTGATAAGCAACAAAACCAGACGTAGAATCTATTGCATCGAGATCATCGCCATTAAGAACAGCACCGTGCGCTACGTTTAAGCCTACGTATCGGCCTAAGCCTTTACCTTGAGTAAGCATAAATTTAAGGTTGTCATCGCCTAGATTTATTTTACCGGATGCGCTTATACCAAACGATGTTTCATCAGCATCTACAGCGCCTACTTTATAAGTTAGTTGGCGTGCAAGTGCTGCTACAACTATATTACCCCAGTCAGCTTTGTGCGTATAACGCGCTGTAAAATCTGGTAATGATGCATCATCAGTAACAGCCATTCCGCTAGCTGTAGAAATTGTACTTTCTGGATTTTCTAATGAAAAAGACCATGCGCCAGTTGTGTATTTAATTTGAGATTGACGAACAAAAACAGTGCCTTCAGCTGGACCTACGAAATCAAGCGTTTCTGCAAGGGCACCCACATTTTGAAAATTTGACCATGTTTGACCAAATAACCAGCCGTCATAGGTTACAAAGGCATGGCGAATACGTGGAGCATATGAATTTGAAACGCGTTCGTTACCGCCGGTAGCTGATGCTAAAAAATCAATTTCAATTTTAGTTTTTATCGTTTTACCGTTATCCATAACGGTGGCAGTACCAAAATTAAAACGAGATTCACGGGCATGCATATCAAACACCGCATCAGAGTTGCTATCGTTACCAACAGTCAGTGTGCTTGGAACGTAAAAATCACGTCCTACATTTGAACCTGCTGGTGCACCCGCTGAATAATCACTCCACATAGAGTCGAGTTTAATATATCCACCGTAGTTAAATTCTGTATCACCAATTTTTGCTGCTGTTGCCGCATAAGCTGTGCTCGAAAGTGCACAGATAACAGCGCTTGCAGCCAATGTTTTTAATGGAGTAAATTTCATTGTAGTGTCCTTTATTTAGACTACTTGTTGTTTGTTGCTTTTTTATTCACAATTTTTTTATAACACTTGCTACGAGTATTACTTGCTAATAAAAAGAGGTTTAGTAAGTTCTTATAGTCAATAACCAGAACTCTTGATAACAATGCCAATCTGCATAAATCTTTGAACAATTTAACGAATTAAATTGCACTATAACGTCGTTAAAAATTTTTTATTTAGAACAACTAAATACAAAGATTTTTGCCTAGTTCTAGCGTAATTTTCTTAACGTTAAATAGACCCCATATATAAGCAGATTGGTATAAATCTATCTCAAGCCATTATTTTTAGTGCTAACTGCGTTGAATTTACTGGCAATCAGCCCGCTATTAACATGTAAATCCGTTATGTTTTCACTGAAAACTTCTGGCTAGAGAAAAATATATTTAACTTTTGTGTTTGCTACTGTTGAGTATGTGTAATATTTACTCAATAACCTATTGGTCTATAAGACTAAGGTTTAAGGCCAAGCTAGTATGTATTCACTTATATTTAACGTCTTGTATTTTTTATGTAAAAAATTAAAATCAGTAAGATTATAAACTACATATTAGCAATTTGAAGGGATGTACAACTAAGGTCTAATACTTAATAAAGCACTGCTGAGTAATCCTTGATAAGAGCCAAAGGCAAGTAATTTAATGGAGACGAAGATGTCACAAAGTATCTATCCTGTTCCTGCGCACATTAAAGACGCAACACTCATCGATAAAAATAAATACGATACGCTTTACAAGCAATCAATTGACGATCCTCAAAGCTTTTGGGCTGAGCATGGTAAACGTCTTGACTGGTCGACTCCTTATTCAATCGTTAAAAACACATCATTCGACAAAGGCCACATTAGTATTAAGTGGTATGAAGACGGTTATCTTAATGCCTCTTATAACTGCATTGATCGCCATCTAAAAACCAAAGCAAATAAAACAGCGCTTATTTGGGAAGGTGATGACCCATCTCAAAGTGAGAATATTACTTATCAGCAATTACACGATGAAGTCGCTAAATTTGCGAACGGGTTAAAAAAACTAGGTGTACAAAAAGGTGACCGTGTCGCTATTTACATGCCAATGACACCTCAGGCAATTTACGCAATGCAGGCATGCGCACGCATTGGCGCTATTCATTCTGTTGTATTTGGTGGTTTTTCGCCATCAGCGATTGCAGACCGTATTAGAGATTCGGGCGCTAAAGTTGTTATTACTTCCGATGAAGGGCGACGCGCGGGCAACTGTGTGCCATTAAAAGCAAACGTTGATGAAGCAGTAGCGCAAGATTCAGTTACAACGATTGAGCACGTTATTGTGCATCAATTAACGGGTGGCGAAGTTGATTGGTACGACCATGATATTTGGTGGCATGATTTAGTGGCTGATTTACCAGCGCAATGCGCGCCTGAGCCAATGAACGCAGAAGATCCATTATTTATACTCTATACATCGGGCTCAACGGGCCAGCCAAAAGGTGTTGTACACACAACCGGTGGTTATCTAGTTTATGCATCAATGACTCACGAATACGTATTTGATTTAAAAGAAGATGATGTTTATTGGTGTAGTGCTGATGTGGGCTGGATCACAGGTCACAGCTATATCGCATACGGGCCACTTGTAAATGGCTGTACACAAGTTGTTTTTGAAGGTGTGCCTACCTACCCAACCGCTGGACGAATGGGTGAAGTAGTTGATAAACATGGCGTTACTATTTTATATACCGCACCGACTGCAATTCGTGCCTTAATGGCTAAAGGTGACGAGCCAATCGCTTCATCAAGTCGCGACAGCTTACGTATTTTAGGATCGGTCGGTGAGCCAATTAATCCAGAAGCGTGGACTTGGTATTATGAGAGTATTGGTAAATCGAATTGCCCGATTGTTGATACATGGTGGCAAACAGAAACGGGCGGTATTATGATAACCCCGCTGCCAGGTGCAACCGATACGAAGCCGGGCTCTGCAACACATCCATTTTTTGGTATTGCGCCAGCATTATTTGATGCCGAAGGGAATACACTAGAAGGCGCAGTTGACGGTAATTTAGTTATTTTAGATAGCTGGCCATCGCAAGCACGCACTGTGTATGGCGATCACGAACGCTTTGAACAAACTTACTTTAGTGCATACCCAGGCGTGTACTTTACTGGTGACGGTTGTCGCCGTGATGAGGATGGTTATTACTGGATAACAGGACGCGTTGATGACGTATTAAATGTATCGGGACATCGCTTAGGAACAGCTGAAATTGAAAGTGCATTGGTATCACACGAAGCGGTCGCTGAAGCTGCTGTAGTCGGCTATCCACACGATATTAAAGGCCAAGGGATTTATGTTTATATTACGCCTAATGAAGGTGTAATAGTGAGTGAAGAACTGACAAAAGAGGTACGTAATTGGGTGCGCAAAGAGCTCAGTCCTATTGCGTCTCCAGATATGATTCAGTGGTCACCTGGTTTACCAAAAACACGTTCAGGTAAGATTATGCGTCGTATTTTACGTAAAATTGCAGCAAATGAGCACCAACAGCTTGGTGACACATCAACACTTGCTGATCCATCAGTCGTGGATGAGCTTATCGAAAATCGATTAAATCGTTAAATATGCGTTAAAAACTTGATTACAAGTTGATTCTAAACGTAGTATATCGGCTGTTGCTTAGTGATAAGTAACAGCCGAATTTTTTAGGAGTGAACCATGAGTCAGTTTTTAATAGCGGACGATCACCCGTTATTTCGTGAAGCACTAAAGGGCGCACTGAGCGCAAAATTTGCAGATTTAGACGTTTTTGAATCATCAGATTTTGACAGCACATTGCAGGTGTTAAGCGAACAAGAAGATCTTGATATATTACTGCTAGACCTTCATATGCCAGGAAATGGCGATTTGTATGGCCTAATCCGTATTCGCGAAGAATATCCAAGCTTACCTATTGCTGTTGTTTCAGGTAGCGAAGATGCCAATATCGTCTCTAAAGTAATGGGTTACGGTGCAATGGGGTTTATTCCTAAATCATCCTCCTCAGATGATATTGCCAGCGCAATTAATCAAATACTCGAAGGCGATACATGGTTGCCGGTAGAGCTAAAAAATAAAGTAGCCGAGATTGAAGGTGAAGACCGAAAAATTGCTGCGCAAGTCGCCTCGCTTACACCACAGCAGTATCGTGTTTTACAGTATTTACACGAAGGCTTACTTAATAAGCAAATTGCTTACGAGCTTCACATCTCTGAAGCAACCATCAAAGCGCACATCACTGCTATATTTAGAAAACTTGGCGTATACAACCGTACACAAGCTGTGCTTATTGCCGCTAAATTGCAATTAGAGCCTATTGATCAGTCATAAAAAATCGGAAACTAAAGAGAGCTTTTGTGCCAATTGCATTCAAAATATGATTATTTTAGCCAACTGTTTCTTTGGCGCTACAATAAGGTATTAACAATTGGTATTACGGCTCTGTTTACCTTTGGCTATTTTAACCTTCCTCACAAGCTATTCACCTTTTATACATGATCTAATTTACAAAAAATGCTAGGTTACGGCAATTTTGTAACTTTAAGAGCAGAGTATGACAGACTCCACACACTCATCTAGTAATAACCCAAATAACAAGGGCCTATTTAATCGATTTTTAGCCACTGTTGAATTTTTAGGAAACATGCTGCCACACCCCATTACTTTATTTGCAATATTTGCAGTCGCAATTGTTGTATTTAGCGGTATTGCTGATTGGTATGGCCTAAGTGCAATAGATCCTCGCCCAGAAGGTGCATCAGGGCGCGATCCTGATGGCGTTATTGAAGTGGTTAGTTTATTGAGTGCTGAGGGATTACAGCGGATCATGACAGGACTTGTCACTAACTTTACTGGCTTTGCACCACTTGGCACAGTGCTTGTTGCATTGCTAGGTGTAAGTGTTGCAGAGCATTCAGGTTTACTTTCTGCTGCGATGCGAGGCATGGTGATGGGCGCATCTAAGCGTTTAGTGACGTTTATGGTGGTATTTGCCGCTATTATGTCTAACACCGCCGCTGAGCTTGGTTATGTTGTACTGATCCCGCTTGCAGCAATGATATTTCATAGTTTAGGACGTCATCCTCTCGCTGGATTGGCAGCTGCATTTGCTGGTGTGTCGGGCGGATATAGCGCTAACTTATTATTGGGTACTATCGATCCATTATTGGCAGGTATTACAACACCCGCTGCGCAAATGATTGACCCTACGTATGTGGTAGGCGCTGAGGCAAACTGGTATTTCATGATGATATCGGTATTTTTAATTGCCATTTTGGGTACTCTTGTAACCGAAAAAATAGTAGAGCCACGCTTAGGTAAATACAACCCAGATGAAGCGAGTATCGATTTATCACAAAACAGCATTGATAGACTGACGAAACAAGAAAAGTCAGGTTTAAAATGGGCAGGTGTATCGTTATTAGTTGTTTCATTATTACTTGCGTGGACTATTATTCCAAGCGACGGAATTTTACGAAACCCAGATACGGGAGAGGTTGCTGGTTCACCTTTTTTAAAAGGTATTGTGGTTATTATTTTTGTGACATTTAGTATTCCTGGTTTTGTATATGGGCGTGTTGTAGGCACCATGAAAAACGATAAGGATGTAATAAATGCCATGAGCAAAAGTATGAGTTCTATGGGACTTTATATTGTACTGGTATTTTTTGCAGCGCAGTTTGTTGCCTTTTTCAAGTGGACTAATTTAGGTACTATTTTAGCTATCAATGGTGCTGCGTTATTACAGGCACTTAACCTAACAGGCCCAGAAGTATTTATACTGTTTATTTTAATGTGTGCCTTAGTTAATTTAAGTTTAGGCTCATCTTCAGCGCAATGGGCGATTACCGCGCCTATATTTGTGCCTATGTTAATGTTAATTGGCTATGCGCCAGAGACGATTCAAGCGGCTTATCGTATTGGTGATTCAGTGACCAATTTAATAACACCAATGATGAGTTATTTTGGTTTGATATTAGCCGTTGCAGTTAAATATAAAAAAGATATGGGTATAGGAACGTTGGTTGCCACAATGTTACCGTACAGCATGGTGTTTTTTGTA
Organism: Pseudoalteromonas aliena SW19; assembly: GCF_014905615.1. NCBI lineage: Bacteria > Pseudomonadati > Pseudomonadota > Gammaproteobacteria > Alteromonadales > Pseudoalteromonadaceae > Pseudoalteromonas > Pseudoalteromonas aliena. The sequence goes on along the minus strand of NZ_AQGU01000026.1, from coordinate 368,101 downwards.
GGCTGGGTTATTCTATTTTATGTTTGGGTGTTCTTATTGGGAATGCCTGTAGGGCCAGAATCACCTACATATTACACGCCTTAAAAAATTAGCGTGTACGTTAGTTAATCTGTAATAATTAAAAAGCCAGCTAAGCTGGCTTTTTTATGCATACTAACTTTTAGCTAAATACGACGGTTTTATTGCCATTAATAAATAGTTTATGTTCAGAGGCTAATTGTAGCGCTTTACAAAAAACGGTTTTTTCGACGTCTTTACCTATTTTAGCCATCATTTCTGCGGTGTTAGCATGTGTAACATGGGTAACGTCTTGCAAAATAATAGGCCCTTCATCAAGCTCATTATTTACAAAGTGGGCCGTTGCACCAATAATTTTTACACCACGTTCAAATGCTTGGTGGTAAGGTTTAGCACCAATAAATGCAGGTAAAAACGAGTGATGAATATTAATGATTTTACCATCAAATCGACCCACAAATTCAGGGCTTAAAATACGCATGTATTTGGCAAGACCAATAATGTCAGGGTTGTAGCTGGCAATTAAATCAGCTACTTTTTTATCGTGCTCGCTGCGAGTGAGTCCTTCATGCGATATAACATGAAACGGCACGTTAAACCCTTTTACGAGCGGTTCTAAATCAGCGTAGTTAGCAATGACGGCGAGTACTTCAATATTAAGTGTTTGCTCAAACTGCTTTAATAACATGCCACCTAAACAATGTGCTTCTTTGGTGGCAAGTAATACCACTTTAGTTTTTGCATCATTGTGCAGTGCAAGTTTAGCGCCTTGAGGTAATAGCGAACGTAGCTGCTCTAAAAAGTCACTTTGCGGCTCACCTGTAAGCTCTGTACGCATAAAAAATCGTTGTGCGTCTTTATCTACAAATTCGTTATTGCGTGTAATATTTAAATTATTTTTATGACAAAGTCCTGTGATTTTAGCGATTAAGCCTACATCATCAGCACATTGGGTGGTTAATATATAGCTCATTTTCCTCATTCTTACCCAGTGATTAATATTTCATTATTTGTGTTTTAGCGTATAAAGCAAGGGCTTTGTGCACTAATACAGTATTAATCATGTTGTTGAGTATAAAAAGAGGTAATAAAGTTAATTGGGGCATAAAAAAATGCCACCTTATTTACAAGGTGGCGATTATCAATAACGTCTAATTAGGCTTTCGGTTCGCCAGATAGATTTTCTTCTTGTCTGAGGTAACCTGCAGCTTCCTCGTCGTCTTTCGTGATAGCTTGCTGAGAGGGCATAGCGCGCGTTTGCTGGTTTAACTGATGTATTTGTGACGCGTTCCCTAAATCACGCTCACTGGTAATTGACGCAATAGACTCGCGGTCTTTTAAGAATGCAATAACATCTTTTTTGATTGCTTGTAATTGCCCTTCGTCTTTATGCATTTCCATAATATGGCGAGGATGCTCAAGGTTTTTCATGCCTGTTGCAGCAAACGTTGTCGAAATAACACGAGAAACAATAATCCAAGGCGTTATGCTACTGCGTACTAAGGTGTTTTCTGAGCGGGTACTATCGTGAATACCAGTACCCGTTGATATTTTAGACTCGGTGAATGTACCTTCACATTTAAAATACACAAGTAGCGATTCAAATTGCATTTCGGCAAAAAATAGATGAGCCGTGTTTGTTAGTAATTGCGCGAATGCTTTAATAAGCATACCAAGTAACAATAAGTGAAAGCTTGTCATTAATAGCTCACTAAATTGAATAATATGTTGGTTATTAAATGCTTGTTTAAAGCTACTGATATTTGCAGCGTCAATGTACTGATAAACATTAATAAATGAATACGCTAAAAATACAGTAAACACCAATGCAATAATATAAAGTAAGTTACCACTTACTAGAGCAAGTAATCTCGCTAGAGTGAAGTTTTTACCTAAGTCCGTAGAGTAAAGTTTAGGCTGAATTTCTTGGATCATTTCACCTTTAAAGCCACCTTTACCTTCTATCTGCTCTTGCAACTTAGGGTCTAATTCTCGATAAACTCTGTTTGGTACTTCTTTATAACGACGATTAGCCATGACCAAGTTATCAAGGTTTATAAAAATCTCGTCAGGATGAACAGACTCTTGCCAGTTTTCACGCAGCTCAGATACTTCAGCAGACGGCGTAACTGAATTTAAACGTGCTTTAATCATGATAAAAACAAGGGCGCAGCTTAATGTAGCTAAAACAATAATGGCAATTAAATACATTCCTGCATGAAGGCTTGGTAATTGTTCAAGCCAGTTATCTATTTGTTGCTTACTAATACGCTGCTCTTTCATTAGCCACGACATAGAAAGGCCAATAGCGATTGGTAAAATAAAAGATAAAGAAATAATTTTTGCGAGAGCACCAGTACCTAAAGCTTCAATGTTCTTTTCAGCATCGCGAGAAATAGGTTTGCCAGAAGAACGCCATGAAAAAAGTACATAAAACATCAATATGGCACTGTAAACAGGAAATGCTAATTCGCCAGCTTCACCGGTAAAACCAGATAAAGAAACAAACGCCACAAGTCCGTATGCAATAAGTGCAACAAAGGTGCTGACCCACGAGCCAAATAAACGCTGGGCAACATTACGAATAGGGTAAGGTAAAAATAATAGCTTAGGAATTAAGCTGTGAAGTAAACGAGATAAAAATCCATTCGGCTCTTTAAATGTACTATTTTTACGACCAACAAGCATTTCTTCGAGTGACTGTGCGGTATACGCAACGTCTTTTTGTTCTTCTTGGGCGGTCGATGTTTGTGATTTACTATAATTGTAAGCCAGTGATGTGGGATGATTTCTGCCTACAAAATACTTAAGCGTTGCATAAATCCCAGATGATAGAGAGCGAATGCCCAGTGCTAAAATAAGCATGCCAAATATCATTAAAATCCAACCTGCGGTTGTATCTTCTTTTACAGAACCTGCTGCAATAACGAGTAAGCTAATACCGGCTACAGATTCGATAAGCCCTCTAACTGCGGTTATTTTCCCTTCAAGTTTGAAGGGGTTTTTTAGTCCAAGATCAATCGATCCATAATCAAAAGCCATTGAATGCTCCTTTTAAATAGCGTGTATGGGTGTAAATAAGCTTACTGGGTGAACTTGCTTTGCCGAACTTTTATAGTATATCAATAACCTGCACGTTATAAGTCTTTTAAAGGCCGGTTTTATCATCTTCTTTATTTATGCTTTTAAATTTAATTTATGAATTATGAGACTAAGGTCTAAATAGCAAATGTATCTATACGGCTATACAACAACTACACTGCGTGCAAATAAATTTGGGCGTATTTATCTTTACTTATCAGCAATATTTATATTTTAAAGTCACTATTACAGCTTAAGTAACTATACTTTTATAACTATTGGGCTTTTAGAAAAGCTGATGAGCTTATTCAGCCATTGTTTAAATTGGCCGTCGTTATATTTTGGAGAAGTTATGAGTAATTTAAGCTTAAAAAACAAATTAATACTACTTGCTATTGTACCGCTTGTGCTGCTGTTAATTAGCTTAATGCTGAGCTCTTACTACTTAGAGTCTAAAAATCAGCAGCAAAATTTTGATTCGTTTAAAGTTAAGCTTATTGAAGATAAAAAAAATCTATTAAAAACTGAGGTTGAAATTGCCAGTAAAATTGTCAACTATCAGCTATCACAAGGTACTGAGCAGGATGCTAAAAAGGCATTACGAGATATCACATTTGGGCAGGGTGGCTATTTTTTTATTTACGACACTGATGGCGTTAGTGTATTTCATGCGTTACTTGGCAGTGCTATTGAAGGGCAAAATAAAATAGCAATGACAGATCCAAATGGCAAAAAAATTATTGTTGGTTTGCTCGAGCAAGCAAATAAAGGAGGTGGTGCATTCAATTACCACTTTCAAAAACCAAACACCACTGGCTTGGTGGAAAAAATGGGTTATGCCGATATGATACCAAATACCAATTGGATGATTGGTACAGGTGCCTACATGGATGATATAGACGCTGAATTAGAAAAATACCAAACGGCAATGCAAACGCATATAAATGACAAGATAAAAACCTTATTATTAATTGCATTATTTTGGGTGGTATTGACGGTTGTGTGCGCACTTATTGCGGCAAACACTATGATTAAGCCAATCGAAAGTATGGTGCAAAATCTTGATGATATAGCTAAAGGCGAAGGCGATTTAACCAAGCGTTTAGAAGTACAAACACATGATGAAATTGGTCTGTTGGGTGAAGCGTTTAATGTATTTGTGAGTAAGCTGCATGGCATTATTGCAAACGTTGTAGATGTAACGCACGATGTTAAAACAGCCTCTGGCGATATTAATACGCAAACCCAGTTAATTGAAAGCAAACTACTTAATCATAATCATGAAACAGATCAAGTCGCCACAGCTATTACAGAAATGTCGGCAACATCACATGAGGTAGCACAAAATACCACTCAAGTTGCCCAATCAACTCAAGCTGCAACCCAAGAAGTGGCAAAAGCACAAGAATGCGTTGATATTTCGCTTAGTGAGGTATCAACATTAATGAGTGAAATAAATACAGCCGCTCAGCAGGTGGACTCACTAAGCGAACAATCTAAAAAAATTAATAGTGTATTGAGTGTAATAGGCTCAATTGCAGAGCAAACTAATTTGTTAGCACTTAATGCTGCGATTGAAGCAGCTCGAGCAGGCGAACAAGGCCGAGGCTTTGCCGTCGTAGCAGATGAAGTGAGAAGCTTAGCAAGTCGTACACAAGCAAGTACGTTAGAAATTAGTGAAATGCTTAGCGAATTACATAATTTAGTAACGGCTGCGGTTAATGGAATGCAAGCAAGCCAACAGAGCTGTAATCGTTCGGTTGAATCATCTCGAGCTATTTCAGACAGTTTAGCGGCAGTGACCATCTCGGTAACTTCAATTAACGATATGAGTACACAAATTGCGACAGCTGCTACACAGCAAAGCAGTGTAACAGAAGAGATAAATCGTAATGTATCTGCCATTCAAGAAATAGTGAATGAGCTTACACTATCGAGCAAAACAACCTCTTCAATAAGTGAGCATTTAGCTGGACGCGGTGAAAATTTAGAAAGTTTAGTTGGACAATTTAAAATTTAACGCTTTTTGTATATCCGTGTTTTTACTTTAGCCGTAACAGAAAATGTTACGGCTTTTATTTGCTCTATTAGTCATGGGCAGTATCTTGTTTATGACGTATTAATTTCACCTTGAATCCCCCGTTTTTGTTACTTTTTAGTACTATAACTTTTGAGAATATAAGCCATTATTCTGCTTTTTTATAAATTTAAAATAAACATTAGTGCTCTTGAATTTTTACACATACAATGCGCAAAAATTAGGTGCCAACTTTTATCAATCGCATCAAATATATAAGACATGTAGCTCGCTAAAATGCCCAACATTTTAATGAACGGGTATTACGCTCGTAAATTTAATCAGCATTTATTTACAGCTAAGGTACACTCTTTACATAACATAATGATTTTTTAAGGCTTTAACATGATTGAGTATCCGGTAGACCAGCTTCCACAACTCATTAATGATTTGTTGCAGTGTGATACAACAGAGCGCAAAAATAAATTATTGGCTGATGCCCAGCTAACGCTTTCGACCGAGCATTTATCTTTGCTTTTTGAAGCAATTCCAAAAGAACAGCGCCTTGAAATTTGGCAATTATTAGATGAAGACACACAACACGAAATTTTTGTTAACTTAAGTGAAGACAGCTGTTTATGGTTACTGCAAACACTTGATGATAGTTACGCATTTAAGCTCCTTGATGAAGTGAATGTAGAAGAGCTACTTGAGCTTGAAGAAGTTATTCCTGAACGCTTTGTTGAATACGCTAAAAGGCAACTCGATGAAGCTCAAACTAAGCAGTATGATTTGGCGCAGCAATACCCGCCAGAGCAATTGGGTCACTGGTTGGGTTTTGACTTTTTAAAAGTGTCAGAAAAGTTAACTGCAGGGGGGGCTAAAAAGCTGCTACATAAAGGCTTACCACAGTACAGCGAAGTTATTTATTTAGTAAGCCGTAAAGGCAGCTTAATAGGCGAAGTAGCGGTTAATGATTTAATTAAAGCAAATGATGGCGACAACCTAATGGCACTGGCAAATCATGACTTTTCATCGTTACATGCCGATGATGACTTATATGAAGCGGCAGAAGTGGTGATCCACAGTGAAAAAATGGCACTGCCGGTAGTTAATGCCGACAATAAACTGCTCGGGCGATTAACCATTGCCTCGGCGTATGAGTTACGCCAAGAAATAGCCGACGAAGCGGCGGCAAAAGCCGGTGGTCTTCGCGAAGACGAAGATTTGTTTGCCAGCGTACGAAAAAGTGCTAAAAACCGAGGTATTTGGTTAGGTATCAACTTAGCAACTGCATTTTTAGCATCGTGGTTTATTGGTTTATTTGGCGCAACAATCGAGCAAGTTGTTGCGCTAGCTGTGTTAATGCCTGTGGTGGCTTCGATGGGAGGGATTGCAGGTAGCCAAACATTGACCGTTATTGTGCGCGGCTTAGCACTGGGTCAGGTTACCGACTCCAACCGCAAAGCGTTACTTAAAAAAGAGCTGCGAGTGGGGCTGTAAACGGGTTGGTGTGGGCATTTGTTATTGGCGCACTTACTTATTTATGGTTTAGCGATATTATGCTCAGTATTACGATTACGGTCGCAATATTATTAAACCTAGTTGCAGCGTCGCTAGCGGGTGTTGTTATTCCGTCTATTTTAGACAAAATGAAAATAGATCCTGCGTTATCTGGCTCGGTTATATTAACGACCGTGACCGATATTGTTGGATTTGTTACCTTTTTAGGTTTAGGTAGTTTATTACTACTATAACCTTTTTTACAGGAAACTATAATGACCTTTGAAGTCATGATTTGGTGTGCAATAGCGCTGTGTATTTCACAGTCGGCTATATTTTCAGGCTTAAACTTAGCGTTTTTTTCGTTAAGTAGATTGCAGCTTGAAATGGAAAGTACAAAAGGCAATGCCGCAGCAATTAAAGTGATGGCGCTGCGAAACGATTCAAACTTTTTATTATCGACTATTTTATGGGGTAACGTGGGTATTAACGTACTGCTTACGCTACTGTCTGACTCGGTATTAATGGGGGCAAGTTCGTTTTTATTCTCAACTATAGCCATTACTATTATTGGTGAAATAACACCACAAGCTTACTTTTCGCGTAACGCACTTAAAATGGCGAGCTTGCTTTCGCCACTTATAAAGTTTTATCAAATATTATTTTATGTTGTGGCAAAACCAACGGCTTTAATTTTGGATGCATGGCTGGGTAAAGAAGGTATTACCTACTTTGCTGAAAGCGAGCTTAGAGGCATTATTCGTAAACATATTGAAGCAGAAGAGGCCGATGTTCAGCATGTTGAGGGCATAGGCGCACTTAACTTTTTTAGTTTAGATGAAATAAGTGTCACTAAAGAAGGGGAAGTGATTGATCCCGACTCCATCATAGCGTTGCCAACAAAGCTGGATTTACCAATATTTCCTGAGCTTACATTAACGGCCGATAACGAGTTTTTACGTAAATTACATAAATCGGGTTATAACTGGGTAATCATCACCAATGAAGATGGTTGGCCTTTATTGGTTGTTGATGCGGATGGTTTTTTACGTTCAGCCTTGTTTGAACCAGATACATTCGACCCGTATCATTACTGCCATAGACCTATTATTGTTGCCGACGAAACAATGCGTTTAAGTGAAGTGATTTTAAAAATACGCGCCAACCATTCACTCGATAAGTCGTTTGATGGTGCCATTGATCACGACGTTGTATTAGTGTGGAGCGATGAAAAACGGATTATCACTGGCGCTGATATATTTGGCCGATTACTCAAAGGAATGAGTGCACCTAAACTCGCCGCAAGCGATGTGGTTGAACCGACAAAACAGGGTTAGAGAACGTAAAACTAATTAACCTGAATTCAGGATAATAAATCTATCTCAAGCAGCTATTTTCAGCGCTAACTGCGTTGAATTTACTTGCAATCGGCCCGCTACTGACGCGTAAATTTGCCTTGTTTTCACTGAAAATTGCTGGCTAGAGAAAATAAATTTAAATATCATCATGATTCAATACGTTAGTAAATCTCTTAACCAGAGTTCAGGTTAAGTAACTAAAGAACTAAACATCTATGTATTATATAAGTGCTTATATAATACATAGTTTATTTCGCCCCTCAGATTTAGCTCTGTATAGAGCGGTATCCGCTGCACAAATTAATGCTTCCGATGTTCTGTACTGCACGCCGTATTCGCATGCGAGCCCTTGGCTCACGCTTATTTTTACGTTTGCGGGCAAACCTATGTCTCTAAAGTTAATGTTGAGTATTTTTTCTTGAATACGTTTCGCAATCATTTCGGCATTTGAAATGTGAGCGCGAGGAAGTACAACAGCAAACTCCTCTCCACCATAGCGGGCAACTAAGCACTCATTTGATGGTAAACAGTTTTCAATTGTTCTTGCGACCATTTGCAAACATTTATCGCCTTTTACATGACCAAAGCTGTCATTAAATTGTTTGAAAAAATCAATATCTATTAATATAAAGCTCAAAGGCTGCTTATTAGTTAAGCACTCTTGCCAGTTTTTAATCATTGTTTTTTCAAGAGTACAGCGATTAGCCACCCCCGTTAAATGATCGAGCTTAGCTAACGCTTCAAGTTCTTTGTATTTTTTTACGTGTTTGGAAATGTCGTGCATGATGCAAATAAACAAAGGGATATTACCAGTAATGGCTGTTGGTAGGCAGGAGATTGAAAGCTCTACATCTAAAAAGTTTCCATTTGCCTTAATTACTTTTACTTCTTTTGGACCATGATTAAGTGGCGTTTGGTAGTTATTGTTCCAACTGTTAAACATGTACTCATAATCGTCGCGATATTGTTCTTGTAAAAAATATTGCCACTTTTTGCCTATTAGGGAGTCAGCGGGTACATTAAAATATTTAGCAGCAATTGGGTTTACCGATTCAAAAACACCTTGTGCGTTAACAATAAAAATAGCATCGGCCATAACATTGGTGACATTAATAATAGCGCTTATTTTTTCATTGTTAAATGTATTAGAAATGCGATTCATTAATGCCGACACACCTGTGTCTACATTTTGTTGGCTATGGTTTTCATTATTATTAGACATTGTGCTTGCTCATTTTTATTTTAATGAAATTTGATGTCTAGTAGTTTACTGAATTTAAGTGTTTTAAACCTTTCGATAACCTTCTTGTTTAACTGATTGATTTTGTTTTGATTTTCTAGCGGTGCCTTTGCTCGGTTTTCATAATGTTTAAAAGAGTGATTTGCAAAAAGTGGTTAGCTTATAAAAATTGCACAGGAGTAAACCAGCCCTGTGCAACTTGGAACGAAAAATAAAATGTTGTTAATTATCTTTCTTTTTCATTTATAATTTGAGGATCGGCGCTTAAGCCTAGCTCACGCAAGTCAAAGCTTGCTTTTTTTATTGTCGGTTCTTGCGTTAATTGTTGCACTAGCTGCTGAATATTATTAGTGGCAGTGGTTACAACAACAATGTCGCCTACGCGGTGTTTTAGCTGTAAGTTATAACGGCTTGCCAGTTGACTAAAGTTGGCATGCGTTGTTAATTGCAGTAACAGTTCGCCGGTCAGCTGTAGGCTATTACCGCTTTGGCTATCAGTTATACTATCCCCAAGCTGTAAGCTATTTGCGTTATTGGTTTGGCTCGTTAAGCTGGCGATAATTGCAGCGCCTGGTTTTACAGCTGTGTTTTTAGTTTGTGCTTGCGCCAATGAAAGAGTACTTGTAATAAAAGTGAGTACTAACATAACAATCGTTGTTTTCATAAAAATTCCTTTATTAGTGGCCGTAAAAGCGTAAAGACCAAGATAGCAGCGTGCCATCTACATTATTATTCGTGTCGTTCATGCTGAGTAAGCCTGCCTGCTCATTGTAAACTAGGGTTTGGCTAGTGCCATTGTCGGTATCAATTAAGCGAATTTGCCATTGCCCTGCCGCCGATTCGCCATAAAAATGTTGGCTCAACAATAGGGCATTTTGTACGGGGGTACCGGTTGCATTTATTAACCCTGTGCGTGGGCTCAATAGCACACTGCGAGTTCCTGATGGTGAAATAAGCTCAACGGCTAGGTCACGCATACGTGAATGATCAATCGATAGTTTTAACTGCACAGCTTCAATAGTTAGATTATCAGTGATGGCTAGCGTATCTTGCACACCGTTTACGTTAGCATCGGGTATTGTTAGCTCTGTGTTAGCGGTATGCCAATCAGATACCTGTAATGTGGGTAATAACGCAGTAGTTTGTTGAGCCATTGCAACAGCAGCGTCAATATCAATTGCACCTAAGCCATAAAAAGTATGAACGTTGTATCCTGCCGCATTTTGTTGCCAACCAGGAATGGCGTTGTAGCTGACTGCATCACCATTTGCATCTGTAAAATTAATATCAATACCGGCATTGCTGCCATCGAGTTTACGTGCTGTTGTGGCGAGAATATGCTTAATAGTTCTGGCATCAAGTTGCGGGTTAGCCGACATAGCAAGCGCTATTGCACCCGATGTATTGGCAGCTGCTGCAGAAGTGCCATACATAGCTGCGGTGGCATCGCAGTGGCTATCTAACCCGGTGTTTTGCAGGGGGATGTCTATTGTGCTGTTAATGGTATTAAAACCGGCAGTGCAGCCACTCATATCTGTGGTAACAATACCTGCTTGGCTTTGAGCGTTTTCACCACCGGGTGCGGTTAAAAATATATTAGCGCCAACAGAAGAATACGATGCTAATTTACCGTTTGCGTTGTAGGCCGACACCAGCATATTCCAAAAACTAGCGTTATCGGTACTTAAATTAGCGTTATGAAATGGCAAGCCCGCGTTATTAAATGGTTGTTGCTGCTCATACGGAAATACTTGAAATGACGTACCGCCAAAAAAAGTAGTGTATTGGTAAAACGCGTTACCCGCTGACTTTACAAATAATGCACCTAAGCCGTTGTTACTGTTTAAGCTTACTTGCTGCATTACGCGCTCTTTTAATTGCAGGCTAAGAGTATGCTCTTCTGCATCAACGTTTTTAAATAATGCCGGTTTACTGCTGTAACTTTGATTGTAAATGCGAGAGTTTGCAGAGCCCGTTAATGGCATACCATGCGATTGTAGCCAGTTACTCATTGTTTGCGCATCAAGGTAATTAAACCCAATAAGGTGTGCATTAGGTGCAACACCACGACCGCCAATATTATTATTTGCTTGTGCGGCGATAATGCCAGCCACTGCCGTACCATGACCAGTGTTATCGGTTGGTGTTACAGTGCCGGTTAACAAATTAAGTGAGCCTGTAATGACATTATTAACTAAATCAGGGTGAGTTAGTTCTATGCCGCTGTCTATTACGGTAACGGTAACGCCATCTCCTTTAATACCTTGCATATCGGTATTGAGTAAATTTAAATCTTCGCCCGCAACCGTGTTTGTAGTAAGACCATTGTGGCCGATGTTATTTAAATGCCATTGGTAAGGTGTAAGAGGGTCGCTATTGGTTAAGTGATCCGCAGCGAGGCTGCTAAATGCACCAAGTAGGCAGCAACTTAGCAGGGTTTTTTTAATATACATAAATAAATACAATCCTTATTTTTATGTTTTTGATATATAAATCAATTTGTTATTAGATTGTTTCGTATATTAAATTATTAAGCAATTGAAAGTTGAGGTTTTTATTATAGATTAGTAATAAAGGGTGGTTATTAATAATGCTGCTTGGTATGTGTTAGCGTTAAAGTGTTTGGCTTATAAAAATTGCACAGGAATAAATCAGTCCTGTGCAATTTAAATAGTAAAAATTAAGCGTTGTTAATTAAAGTATTTCTTCATTTTCAACTTGAGGATCAGCGCTTTTATAGGCTTTGCCATTGCACTCTACGTTAAATACTAAACAGGCAGTGCCTGGGTTTTTATCGGTGTCGATAATGGTAATTGTACGGCCGCTATCACTTACTTCATAGCTGAAGTCTTGAGCGCAAGGTGTTTCTTTATTAACATCGGTGATAGTGGCGCCAGTAAATAAAAATCCATTTTGAATTGTGGCTTCATCTAAACTATAAATGCCCGCGGTTTCGGTTCTTACAACTCCGCCGCCAGTCACTTTTTTGCCATCTATAGAGTATGTAAAGTTAGCCTCGTCGTCACTGCCTAGTACAATGTTAACTGTAAAGTGAATTTGCTCTTGAGTGTTATTCATATTATTTCCTTTATATTCATAGTTATAGTTATAGTTGAAAGTTGTTAATGCCTAATTTTACTAGGCGTGCTTTTATCTTGGGTATTTCGTTTGCGCGGCTTAAGCAAGTGTGCGCCTGCATCAGCGGGTAAGTTATATTTACGCTTTGGGTTATTCTTTCCATTTCGGAAATAGTGATTTGTGCTTGTTTACAATAGTTGATTCGATCTTTAGTGTTTCCTGGTAACTTTGCTTTTATTAAATTTATTTTTGTTAAAATTACTTTGTTTTCTACCTTACCTTCAAGTTGGTGTAAAAAGAAATTAACTCTTTCCCAAGCGCTTTTTTTAATGAAGTAGTTAATGAGACTAATTTGTGTGTTCACTATTTTTTTATCAGAAAAGCTTTTTTCCTCAATAAAGTTAATAATGCCATAAATCCGTTTGTCTATATTCTTATGTGCAGAGAGAAGCAATTGATATGCTAAAAATTGATTATACATACGCTGAAATTTATTATTTTGTGGATCTTGAAGTAGAGCTTTATTTATTGATTCAGTGGCCTGTTTAGCTTTTATATAGGCTCGCTTCTTATTTGGTAAATAACTGAGTAATACACTCTGCTGAATATAAATGTTAGCAATACTTTTAAACAAACTAGCATCGTTGGGATACAGCATTAGCATATGACTTAATTCATTTGATGCACTTTCATACATGCTTAATGCAGCATTAAAATTGCCAAGGTTCTCTTCTGTACTTGCAAGCCAACTTAGGGTATCGGCTTTATCGCGTAATAAGTTTTTGTTGTTTGATTTAAGTTCAAGAGCCTTATTTTTTAACTCAAGTGATAAAGTGAAGCTCGTTTTCGCCTCATTATAGTTAAATAGGTTCGTATACAAAGAACCCAGTGAATTATGCGAATACGATAGCTCCATAATCGAGTTAAAATCATTCGGTGCTAATGAATACATGGTTTCGCTATATGTATGGTACTTTTTGAATAATGGCTCAGTGGCAGCGTAATCACTTTTATCATAACTAAGTTGGCCTAACCAAAAGGCATTGGCCCCCGCGAGGGTTAATAACTCAAGATTGTTGGGGCTATCTTTTAATAGTGACTCAAGGCGAATACGAGCGTTTTCAAAGGCAGTGAAGGCCTCAATGGTTTTACCGCGGGAATAGGCCACTTCTCCCATGGCTTCCAGAGTTTGCGCGTACTGAAAGCGACTTTTAAATTCGGCTTGTTGACTACTAAAGTTAAATAGCGAGCTTGGTTCATCAACTTGATTGGTAAAATACTCAAGTGCTTTATTACTAATGCCATCAAGTAAGTCCATACGCTTTACGCTGCGTAACTTGTCGGCAAAATCACCTACCATAAATCCTAGTAAGCTTTCGGCTTCTTGGCGCTTTTGCTGTGCAAGTTGCTGCGCTTGAAAGCTGGTAACACTCATAAATAGGGCAACACAGGTAAGTAAACAAAGCAGAGCGACGGTGCCGCGTTTTATGGTTGTTTTTGTTTTACTGTGTTTAAGAGAGCTGGTTATAAGGGCGCGTTCGTCATCGTCTAGTTTGAATATGTTGTCGTTTAATAAGGTAACGGCCTCTTGCAGCGGTTTACCCGGCGCTAACAGGTAGGCGTTACTTTTGTGCTCATTAAGCCATTGTTGCGTGTGGTGGTGTAAGCGGCTTTTTATAGCAAGGGCATCTTTATGGTCATTAATCCACTGTTTGGCACGTGGCCATTGGCGTAATAGTGCCTCGTGGGCAAGGCTAAAGTAAGCTTCTTGGTTTTGTAAATGCGATACAAATAAGCGGCTATCGACCATGGCTTGAACCAGCTCTTTTTGACTGGTGTTGGTTAACGCTTGTAAGCGGGCCGCGCGGCTCGTAATGGTTTTACCATCTGGGTTTAGCGTTACTAATTGCGATAACACGCTTTTTAGTTGCTGTTGTTGCGCTTGAGAAAGCCCTATAAATACCTCTTCGGCTTTTTTACCAATGGCACCCTCAATACCGCCGAGTTTTTCATATATACTGTGCAGTAACTCGTTATTATCACTGCGCTGCAAATACAGTTCTTGCAGTGTGTATTGCAACATGGGCAGGGCATCAGGGTTGTTGGCGGTATCGGCACAGAGTATTTCATCTAGCGGGGTTTTGGTGTGTGGGTCTTGCGAAAACGTTAAATTAGCGGTTAAGGCTGGCAAGCGAATAATTTGTTGTAGTTCATGGCGATTTGGCGGGGTTAAATCGTAATGCGCGCCATGAGCTTTGCCCGCCATAAGGCTGGGTTGTTCAACTACTAAAGGGTAAAAATCGTTACGGCACGCACTAAATACAATCACCGCTTTAGAGGTCGCTAAACGCTCAATAACAGATAAAAAATGACTTCGGGTGTCGTTACTAAATAGCGGCGAGGAGAGCAGTACTTCCAAACGGTCTATAAACAAAAACAATTGCGGCGTTTTAAGTTGCGTAGCGGCTTTGTTAAGCGCTGCTTGTATGGTGTTAATTACGTCATCGATTGCGTACTGTAGTTGCTCTGCCAGTGTTTGTGCGCTTAATCCTTCAAATACGGGGTGAATGTTTATATCCCAATCGAGTAGAGCACAGGCTAAATCTAAAAAAAGCCTATTTTGATGTACATCTGCAAAGTCGAGCTGGGTGTAGGAAACAACTCCAATGCCGTTATAGCCTCGCTCATCAAGTAGTTTTGGTAAAATACCGGCATTCACAAGTGATGATTTACCTGTACCGCTTGGGCCGAGTATTAAACAAAAAGCGCGACCAAAGTTAATTTGGCTCGATACTCTATCGAGTAACGTTTCTATGGATTGATTACGGCCAAAAAATAAATGTGTATCGCTTGGGTTATAAGCGCTTAACCCTAAAAAGGGAGAACCCCCTTGCCACGCTTTATTAGCGCTTATAGTTATGTCATCGTTGAGTGGAAACTCAAGTTTTGCAATAACGCGATAACCACGTTTACGGATAGTTTCTATGTAATGAGGCTCACCGGCTTTATCGCCGAGTGCTTTTCTGAGTTGAGTAATGGTTTTATGGAGTGGGTTATCGCCAACGTCGATATTTTTCCAGCAATGATCAAGTAACTCATCACTTGTAACTATATCACCTTGTTGCTGACAAAGCCGTAGCAGCACATCCATTGCTTTTGGCTCAAGTTGCTTTGTTTTACCTAGTCGCTGAATAGAGTTGGCTAAGGGCGTTATCTGCCAATCGCCTAAGTAAAATGGACTACGATTCATAATTACTCATTGTTTTTATTATATGGTGAAACTAAATGGTGTCGGTTTGTACTACTTAACTCCTATATAATAAACAAAAAAATAAATAATGTATGCAATTTATAAAGCGTGTGACGATAAAATATAAAGCTAACGGGTAAAGTTAGCCTTTAAAGATTATAAAAGTGATAGTGCGTTAAAAATCACTTTTATTAATTGTGATTACGCGCTGCGGAAACGGAATTTCTATATTAGCGCTATTAATCGCTTTATAAACTCCGCCATTAATAGCGAGTTTAGTTTCAATAATTTTAGTTGTTGGCACCCAATAGCGATAACTAATGGTAACGCCACTGTCTGCAAAACGTTCAATGCCGACTTGAGAGTCAGGATTTTTAGCGACTAACTCATTTGCATTTAAAACATTTTCAATGAGATTAATTGCGGTGTCGGAGCACGCGTTATACGCAATGTCGATTTCCCCTTTTACTAATGAATAGCTAAACGAGTTATGCAGTATTTCGCCTACAATGTGTTTATTTGGAATGGTAATTTCTACTTTTTCTTCGTTAATTAAAATGGTGTAACCCAGTTCAATGGTTTTAACTTGGCCACTTACATTTTTAACTTCAATTGTGTCGCCCACTACAAAGGGGCGTGTGGCAATAATTGCAAGCCCAGCGCCATAGTTAGATAACATCCCTTGCAGCGCCAAACCAGCCCCTAAAGATGCAGCACCAATAGCCGCTACAAAGGGAGTAACACTTATACCGATTTTGCCAAGTGCGATAATTATAACCATCACAATTAGCAGTACTTTTACAACGCTACTGACAAAATTGGTGAGGGTGATGTCAACATTGTGACGCGTCATTATGCTTGCAACCACTTTGGCAAGTTTTTGTGCTAGCCACAAACCAATCAGTACTATAAAAACAGCGCCAACAATTTGCATACTGTAGGTCACTAAGTATTCGGTAAGCATGGTGTAGTATTTTTCAAACTGCTCTATTTCGGTGCTGATCATAGTGGGCTCTTTACACGGCAATATTATATTTGCCAACTATAGCAAAATGTTAACAAGAAAAGGATACAGCAAGGGAACTATTACAGCGGTTAGTAGTGCACTTAATGCCATTGCGACAGATGAAAAAGCCCCAATTTTTGGGTGCTCTGCAAGTGCTGCAGCGGTGCCTATTGCATGACAAGCGGTTCCCATTGCTACGCCTTGTGCTTCATAATTATATATTCCTATAAATTTTAGCAACATCATGGCAAATAAAGCCCCTAGTAAGCCAATAAAAATAACTAAAGCAGCAGCAAGCGAACTAATGCCCCCCAATGAGTCTGTAACAATAAGAGAAATTGGTGTTGTAACGCTTAGCGCGGCAACCGAGGCGCTCAATTGAACCGAAGCGTCAAATAATAAGCTAAGAACAAACGCCACACAGGTTGCGTTAATAATACCTATGCTGCATGTAAGCACTATTAATAATAAGTTTTTACGTATATGAATAAACTGTTGATATAAAGGCAGGGCTAAAGCAACAATCGCGGGCTCTAGTAACCAATTTAGTAATTTACTGTGAGAGGCAAACTGCGAGTAAGGTAGATTTAGATTAACTAATAGCAAAGCGATAATAGCAATGCTTAAAAAAACCGGATTAGTGAGTGACTTTAGTACGCTGTGCTTTATGCCCTTATTTATAGCTCTTAACGTTAAAAATAGTGCGATGATAAAAGGCACACTCAACCACCACAAATCGGGTGCTAGCATTTGGGCTTGCTTTGCTTGTTCAATCATTATTTTCTCGACCTTTAAAGTAAGCGATGACACTGCTTATTAAAAGTAACGACGAGAGAGGAATAAAAATAATAATAGACACTAAAAAAGGCCATTGTGATTTTATTAGCCCAAGGTGTTCAATAAAGCCAACACCAGCAGGAATAAAAAATATAGGCATAATGTTTAGAATTGGCGTTGCACAGGGCTTTATGTGCTGCTCTTTTACGAGGCCTGATAAAAGTAAAACTAATAAAATAACCATCGCTAATAATGGGGCGGGGAAGCTTCCGCCCATAATATGCATTATTAACTTAGCAACGGCTAAACATAGCAAAATAATGGCGCTACTAAGCAGAAATTTCATCAAAGTGGCTCGCAGAAAAGATAAGAGCTTAACTTTAACAAATCAAACTCTTTTGTGCATTAGGGCGTGTTGATCTTTGTGGATTGAAATTTGTTCAATCTAGGGGCGATTAAATCGCGGCGCGAGGTTTGTAACCTAGTGGGCTAAGTAAAAACCGAGCAACAAAGAGTTAATCGTCCCTAGAAAGAACCCAAAGGGCAGCGCATGTTTGGTATTTATGCTGCGTTATCGCCTATTTATGGGGAATAACCACACTACTTAGGCTCTGTCTTGCCTAAAAACCAAACATACTGCTGCAAACTCACCCACCAAAGATCAACACGCCCTAGTCTTACCAGCGCTTTGTGTTTGCATAAGTTATATCTGTTTTTCCTTTTGCTTTAGCAATCGCTTTTTTAGTATTGGGATTAAGCAATAAACGGATTTGGCTGAATGTTTCTTTTGCGAGTATTTTACGTTGTTGTGGCTTATAGCTTTGTTGAGTTACTCGCTTTATTGCGGCGAGTGTATCAGGGGAGCGTTCAAGCAATGTAGTAATCATGTTTTGCGTGGCTTGCTGAGTGTTATCAGTAAGCTGAGTAACTAAACCTAGCTCATTTGCTTGCTCTGCGGTGATAGGATTTGCATGACTTGCAAGCCAAAGCGCTTGGTCGCGCTTAACTAATCCGCTCATCATTACGTTCGCTCCCATGTCAGGGCACAATCCCCAACGGGCTTCCATTATGGCAAGTTTGGCATCAACATGGACTATTCTGTAATCCGCGCCCAATGCTATTTGTAATCCCCCACCTAAACAGTTGCCATTTATTTGTGCAATAACGGGCACGCTCAAAGACTGCCAGCCTAGTACAACTTTTTGTGCCAAATTTTGATTACCAGGCAGCCATTTCATTAATAACTTTATTATATTAAATGGCGATGCCATTACCGCAGCTACATCAAGCCCAGCGCAAAAGTGATCACCTTCGCCAGTAATTACAACGGCGCGAACACTGCGATCTTTTTTTATGTTTTTAATTACCTTGCTCAAGTCTATGAACATTTCAAAACTCAATGCATTTTGTTTTTTTTCTCTGCAAAGCGTAACCGTAGCAATACCATTTTGTTTTTCTAACTTTATCATTACATACTCCTCCGACCTGTTGCTTTGAGCTTATGTTGTTATGTGTGTTAAGTAAAGTGAGAGACTTTATTGGTAGGCAAAAGTCTTAACTTTCACTTCGATAAATAAAATATATTTAAGAATGTATGAAGTAGGCACAAAAAAATCGAACATTTGAATGTTTTATTATCAAAATGGTGTATAGATTTGATAATATAGTTTTACTTAAAAGCTCATAGGCTAAGCAAATATGTCAGGTCCTCGTTTATATACAGTAGAAGAAGTAACTCATCAGGCTTACGATATTTTTTTAGAGTTAGCGCCAAATAACTTAAGTGAAAAAGATGTCGAAGACTTTAATGAATTTAGAGAAGACCTTGGCTTTATTGAAGAAGATGAGCCCGATGAGCAGTGGCATGATTTTGTTGCCCTAGAAATAGAACCCGAAAGTTTTGTGCAAGTTTTAGTGGGTCTAGAGTTCGAAAACGATGACGTTTTATTTGCTAAGATACTAATAAGCCGCGATAAAGATGCGCCTTTTTGTCATATTCTATGGAAAGAAAGTGAATAAACCAGCCGGTTTATTCATTTATAATGATGTGTAAGAGAGAACATAGTGCTTAAATATTTATTTTTGATTTTTTTAATTATTAGCACCCCAAGTTGGGCTGTTGATCCTTTTGAAGATTTTCATAAATACGGGCAGCTCTCAGATGAAGAAATTCATGATTTGCACAAAGGTGAAATGCTCTACGGCGATACTGAATTTGGCTTTATTTTAAGTAAAGGTAATACCAATTCGACTAGCTTTAAGCTCAAAGGGAATTTATACCAAGACTTTGAGAACTGGCGCAATCAATTCAAAATAGACTCCCTTTATAAGCGTGACGAAAATGATGAGACGGGCGACAGTGACGTAACTGCCAACCGTGTGTTTATATCGGCGCAAGGTAACTATAAAGTGGGTGTAAAGAACTCATCCTTTTTTATTTACGGCGACTATGAGGAAGATGAGTTTAGTGGGCTTGATTTTAAAAGTACGATTGCAACAGGTTATGGTGCGCGTGTATATCAAGGTTCAAAAAACAAAGTAGATATTGATATAGGGCCAGGTTTGTACCGCTCAGTAGCTGATGATGACTCGGATGTGAGTGACGATGAAATAAATAAAACCGGCTACTTAGTACGTGTTGCTATGCAATGGGAGCGATTAGTGTCAAAGCGAACTCGTTTTAATCAAGATTTAAGCATTGAACAGTCACTTTCAGGTCTTAATTCTCGCCTAAAGTCAGAAACAGCATTGATAAGCCAAGTGATTGGTGCGGTATCGCTTAAATTTGCGTATATGTACCGTTATAATTCAAAACCCGAAGATGACAAACTTAAGTTTGATTCAGAACTGAGTGCCACTTTAGTGTATAACTTTTAAGTATTTATTTAATTTTAGAGAGTAGTATGTACCAACATAAACAGTATGCCGTGTTTATCTTTTTTGTACTTGCGTGGATTGGTGGCTTTGTTGCGCTAGCATGGAACTTGTTAGGCGCTGATGGACCTTTAATAATATTTTCCGGTATTTTAGTGCTGGTGGGTTTTTTGTTTCACGGGTTAACAGTAAAGGTAGACGATAAAAAAATCAGTTGGGCTTTTGGCCCAGGTGTTGCTGGGCAAAGTATTTTGCTTAGCGAAGTTACTGAAGCAAAAGCAGTTCAAAATTCATATCGACATGGTATCGGCATACGTATAACTCATGATGGTTGGGTATATACAGTGTCTGGCTTTAGTGCAATTGAACTTACGCTTAAAGATGGCACTATGTATCGAGTCGGCACTAATGATCAAAAAGGGTTATTAGCAGCCTTAAAAGAGAATAAAGTGTCAGTAGCGTTACCAAGCTCTTCAAAAAGCGAACCTAAAGCGGTTAAGCGCAATAATATGATATAAAAAAAGCGCCTTAGGCGCTTTTTTACATGCTTTGCACAATTTTAGTGATCGTGACCACATCCACCTTCGCCGTGTACATGGCCGTGAGTTAATTCGTCTTGTGTTGCATCGCGCACTTCAAGTATTTCTACGTCAAAGTTAAGTGTAATGCCTGCAAGCGGATTATTGCCATCTACAATCACTTCTTCATCTTGAATATCGATGATCATTACAGACTGATCGCCGTCATCTGTTGATGCACGAAATTGCATACCGACTTCAATTTCCATATCTTCAAACATGGATTTAGGCACAGCTTGCATAAGGTTGTCGTGGCGTTCGCCGTAACCGTCTTCAGGTTCAACTTTCACACTAAGCGTGTCGCCTGCTTGTTTTCCTTGTAGAGCATTTTCTAAGCCTGAAATTAAGTAGCCTGTGCCAATAATAAAATGCAGTGGCTCACCACCAAACGAATTATCAATGCTATTGCCATCATTATCCATTACCGAATAATGCATTTTTACTACTTTATTTGCCGCAACGATCATAGTCATTCCTATTTATTCATCTTCAAGAGAGTAGGGTAGAGGCAGAATGCTTAGCTCCACCTGAGGTGTGTGTTTTGCACGAAGTACTTGAGTTACATCAGTATCGTTTGGCAACACAACGAGGCCAGTTAATATATTTTTTTGGTCATCAAAACTTTGCGCGATGAGCTTGCCCGCACGACGCCAATTTTCGCCTAATTGGGTTTCTATGTCTGGCTCTAAAAGTACGCCTTCACTTTGACCTGAAACGATATACATGGCGCGTTTATTTTTACCAAGGTATTTCATCCGGGCTACTGTTTCTTGACCTGTGTAACAGCCTTTTTTAAAGCTAATACCTTCGATTGCTTGTAAATTAACCATTTGTGGGACGTACTCACCTATAGCATCGCTGCTTAATTGCGGCTCACCTGCTAAAATTGCCGCTTGTTGCCATGGTGCGTCCGTATCAAGAGTCGATATATTGTCAGGAATACTAAACTGATTATCAACCATAAGTAATACGCGATTATCAGCCAGTTTTAATGCTTTACCATGATTAAAATCGCATGCTGTAGAATCGTTTTCAAACGTTATATTTAGTTGTGTTAATACGTCAGTTAAATCATCGCCAATTAAGCCAATTAACCGTTGCGAAGCGGCACTGATCTCTACTTTTGCAAACACGGCGTATTTTTTAAGTTCTGCTAGCGATTTTTCTATTTCACCTTCACTGCCTGTAAGGTAGTAGGTATCTTGATGTGAGAATAATTTAAATACACCCCAAAGCTTACCTTTGGCACTGCAATGACCAGCCCATAAATAATTGCTGCTGGTTAATTTATTAAGATCTTGAGTAATTTGTCCGTGCAGATAAGATAATTTATCAACGCCGTTAAGGCTAATAAGTTGATGAGATAATGGACATGCATAAACGCTCGACATAAAAACCTTCTTTGCAAAATAAATGAAGTGACATAATAACGCAGTTGTTACGTATGGTACAGACAAGCGCCTACTGCTGTGGGTTTATTATTTAATGAGAGATTAATAGCTGCTAAATTGCTGTGTATTTGTTAAACTCGAGTCAATTAAGTATGAGGTTTAAAATGGTTGAAATTCATAGTAAAGCACGTATTCGTTGGGCTTGTCGTCGTGGTATGTTAGAGCTAGACGTTTTGTTTATGCCGTTTGTTGAAGACGCGTACGATTCTTTAAATGCAGAGCAGCAAGCTATTTTTCAGCGTTTGCTAACTGAAGAAGACCCTGATTTATTCGCATGGTTTATGGGCCATCAAGAATGTAAAGATGAGCAGTTAAATGCCATGGTTCAACTTATTCTAGATAGAGTTCGTGTATAGATTTACTGTTACAAATAACAAAATAGACCACAAACCGATTGTGGTCTTTTTTTGTACGCTCACTTTAGTTTTGTGTTTGTTTTTAAACTCCATATTAGCCATGTTTTTTTGTGTGGTTGTTTGTTCGGTGGCAGGGCTATTTGTTTGGCGTAAAACTGTCGATTCGCATCCGGTGCAGGGGGTTGTCATTTTAGAGTCAAATTTATTTAGATTTGAAAGTGACTCACTTAAGATTCAAGGCGAAATAAGTTCTAAAAGCCGTATTATTGGCAACAGTGTGTGGCTATATATTAAAGGTTTTAGTAATAACCGTTGGCTAATTATTTCAGCCAACGGCGTTAATGAGCAAAGTTATACCCGCTTAAAGCGGGCTACGCTAAGCGCGATTAATCGCGCTGCGGATTCAAAATAGTCGGTGTTGGGTTTTCATTTTGCTCTGGGTAGTCAATCGTGTAATGCAAACCACGGCTTTCTTTTCGCTCCATTGCACTTCTTATTATTAATTCAGCAACTTGCACTAAGTTACGTAGCTCTAATAAGTTATTACTTACTCTAAAATTAGCGTAATAGTCGTGTATTTCTTGCTGTAATAATTCGACACGATGCAGCGCCCGTTCTAAGCGCTTAGTTGAGCGTACAATACCGACGTAATCCCACATAAATAATCGCAGTTCATGCCAGTTGTGAGTAATTACAATTTCTTCATCGGAGTTACTAACACGGCTTTCATCCCAATTTGGTAATACCATCGGCTCTGGTGCATGCTCTAATTTACTTAAAATGTCTTTTGCAGCGGCATGGGCAAAAACAATGCACTCTAGTAATGAATTACTCGCCATCCGATTTGCACCATGTAGGCCCGTATAAGCAACTTCACCTACAGCGTATAAGTTATCTAAATCGGTTTTGCCATTAAAGTCGGTCATTACACCGCCACACGTGTAATGTGCGGCCGGTACAACCGGAATTGCTTCTTTGGTTATATCAAGCCCTACACTTAAGCATTTTGCGTAAATAGTCGGAAAGTGCTCAATAATAAATTCTTTGTCTTTGTGGCTAATGTCTAGGTATACGCAGTTTGCACCAAGGCGTTTCATTTCAAAGTCGATTGCCCGCGCGACTATATCTCGAGGTGCTAGTTCTTCACGGCTGTCAAAGTCTTTCATAAAGCGGGTACCATCAGGGCGTTTTAGGTAGGCACCTTCGCCACGCATCGCTTCAGTAATTAAAAAGTTTTGCAGTTCAGGGTGATACAGGCTTGTTGGATGAAATTGATTAAACTCCATATTAGCTACTTTACAGCCTGCCCGCCACGCCATTGCAATGCCATCACCGCTTGATACATCTGGGTTTGATGTATAAAGGTACACTTTACTAGCACCGCCAGTTGCAAGGGCTACAAATTTAGCTGAAATAGTTTCTACTTTTTTCGCTTTTTTGTTCCACACATACATACCTTCAATGTGTGAGCCCGCTTTACCCGCGCTTTTATCTGAAATCAAATCAATTGCGTTATACTGCTCAAGTAGAGTGATGTTTTTATGTAACTTTACTTGGCTTATAAGTGTCGTTTGCACAGCTTTACCAGTTGCGTCAGCGGCATGCAAAATACGACGATGGCTGTGGCCGCCTTCTCGTGTTAAATGAAAACGCTCTTTACCTTTGCTGTCAAACTCCATATCAAAAGGCACGCCTTGGTCAATCAACCATTGTAAGCAGTCATGTGCATTACTTGCAGTATAATGAACAGCTTCCCTGTCGCACAAACCACCGCCAGCATCTAATGTATCTTCAACATGCGATTCAATACTGTCATTTTGTTTATCAAATACAGCCGCTATACCGCCTTGCGCATAAAGAGTGGAGCCTTCAGTGAGTGCGCCTTTGCTGATCACGGTAACGTTACAATAGTTAGCTAAAGACAAGGCAAGTGATAATCCAGCTGCGCCGCTACCGATAATAGCGACATCTGCAATGTGATGTTTATTTTGGTTCATGTCAGGGGTACTTTGCGGTTACAATGCCCTAATAGAGCAATATTTGTTTTCAATATCTGTAGTTGTATCATATTTGTCATATTACTACGTAGTGATTTTAATAGCTTAGTGCTGTTATTTATCAACTATTTTATATAAAAATAATATTAAGCAGAACTTTTTATTCATGTCGGGGTCAGAGTACTTGTGAACAATGGCGATAATATGAATAACAAGCAAAAATCAGACATAGGAGTACCGGCTCGAATGAGCGAGCAGGAATTAGATTTAGTGCTGGTAAAAAGGGTTCAGCAAGGCGATAAAAATGCCTTTAACCTATTGGTAAAGAAGTATCAAAACAAAATTGCAGGCTTGATCTCACGTTATGTATCGAATCAAGGTGATGTTGCTGATGTAGCACAAGAAGCATTTATTAAAGCTTATCGTGCGCTTCCTAACTTTAGAGGTGATAGCGCCTTTTATACTTGGTTATACCGTATTGCCGTTAATTGTGCTAAAAATTACTTAGTAGCGCAGGGCCGTAAACCGCCAGCAAATGATATAGATGCTGAAGAAGCTGAATTTTATGATTGTGCGGATTCGATGCGTTCAAATGCATCCCCTGAAAACCTTCTTTTAAGCGAAGAGGTGCGCGCTGTTATTTTTAATACGATTGATAGTTTGCCTGAAGATCTTAAAACCGCAATTACCCTCAGAGAAATCGAAGGGATGAGCTATGAAGAAATAGCCGTGGTAATGGATTGCCCAGTCGGGACGGTACGTTCGCGTATATTTCGTGCCCGTGAAGCAATTGATAACAAATTAAACCCATTAATAGGCGAGTCTTAGTATGACAAAAGCACACCTCAACAAGTTAGATAACGAAACGTTATCAGCACTACTTGATGGCGAGCAACATCTAACAGATGCAAAAGTTGCAGATCACGATGTCGCTACGTTTGGTCGTTATGCGTTAATTGGTGATGCAATGCGTGCTCAAAAAAATAATCAGGACATACATATTGATATTAGCGATCGCGTTGCATTAGCATTAGAAAACGAGCCTGTTTATGCTGACTTCAACCAGCCAAATACAGAGCCTCAAGCAATTACTGAAACAATGCAAGGTAACAATGTTGTTGCGTTTAATTGGCGTAAGCCGGTGGCTCAGTTAGCAATTGCAGCAAGTGTCGCGATGTTTGCTATTGTGGGAGTTAATACACTTCCTCAAAATAACGAGCAGCAAAATGAAATCCCGTTATTGCAAACCACACCTTTAACAGGAATGGCGTCTCCAGTGAGTTATTCATCTGAACCTGCGCTTGAAAATGCTGAACAAGGTTTACGCGAATTACAACAGCAACGTATTGGTGCATTAGTTTTAGAACATCAACGTCAAGCACGTGTTGCTAACTCGCTCCAAACAGCGCAAAATGATACGAAAGCGCAAGACGGAAAAAACTAATTAAATGAAAGTAATCACTTTTGTTCTGTCGTTAGCATTAAGTTTTAATGTACTTGCTAGCGACACAAATCCTGCAAAAAACCTATTACTCGAAATGGCTAATGCCGTTCATAATCGTAACTTTGATGCTTCGTTTGTTGTTGTGAAAGGTAAAACGATGGAGCCGTATCGCTGGGTCCATGCCAAACAAGGCAATACAGAACTTGAGCATTTAAGCTTACTCAATGGCGCTGGCCTTGAAATGGTTCGCGTTAATGATCAGGTGACTTATTTCGAGCCACAATCAGAACCCTATTCCCTTAAAACAGACTCGATTGCGGGTCCAATTCCTGAAGTACTATTTAAAAATATTGAACGATTAAGTGCACATTATGACTTTGTACTTGGTGGAAAAGGTCGTATTGCAGGTCGAGCGGCTCAATTAGTGCGTATTGAATCCAAAGATGAGTACAAATATAACTACTGGATTTGGCTTGATATGGAGTCGTCGTTATTATTAAAAGCGGCGTATGTTAATCATAAAGGCGAAGCGTTGGAGCAACTGCAGTTAACACATATTAGTGTTACAGAGCAGCCTGCACCTATGTTACTTGAGGTTCTTAATCGCGATTTTCCGACTCCTTTACCTGAAAGTACTATCGAAAATACAGATAGTGCAGTAACAAACTGGAAAATCAGTTGGTTACCTGATGGTTTTAAGCTATTAAAATCTGATAGACATAAATTAGATTTAAATAATGAGTTAACAGATTACTACTTGTTTTCAGATGGTTTTGTTGATGTATCGGTATTTATACAGCGCCCGTTACCAGGTAAGCGCTTAAGCGGTGCATTAACGTCTGGCGCAACGACTGTATACGTGCATAATGGTGGTAATTTTGATGTATCGGTTGTTGGTAATGTCCCGAGCATGACTGCAAAAGCAATTGCTGAGTCAGTGACTCGCGCATTATAAGCGATTCGTAAGGATTGTTATGATTGAACAAACTCTCACCATTGTGGCCTTAAATGGCCACACTGCACATTTAGAAGCACAGCAAAAACAAGCTTGCGAAGGGTGTAATGGTCGTTGTGGCTCACAAGTATTTAGCAAATTGTTTGGTACAGAAAAAAAAACACTTCCCTATAAATTTGACTCACCTGTTGAGATCGGTCAAAAGATTACCCTTTCCTTAGATGATAGCTATGTTGTAAAGCACGCTTTTGCTGTGTATATGCTTCCACTATTTTTTAGTCTCATCTTTGCATTGATTACATCAGAGTTGTTTTTATTATCTGAAGGCTGGCAAATACTTGCTGCGATTATTGGTGGAATGTTTGGCTTTTTTATAGCTAAAACACGCGTTAAATCACTTAAACACGATATAAAAGTAATAAAAATTCACCCAATTAGTATCCCTTTAACTCAAATAGATGGTGATTGACGCCAATTAAATGTAAAATTGCCGTTTTACACCAAAGTAACTTGGAAATACAGGGGACAGTGGTTTTTAAAATTATTTTATCTGGTTGAACCATTTAATTTAGTTAAGTCTAAATTATTGTTATTAAAAGAATAAATTATTTTAAACCCATCTTAAAAAACATGAGTTAAGTCTGTTACACACACGCTGAATTCATCGCATCCTAAAGTAAGTATTTTCAAGTCACTTAGGTATTCATAGTTAGTCCATTAAAATAGAAGTATAGAATCCAGTTTATGAAGCATATCCGTAATTTTTCGATCATCGCCCATATTGATCATGGTAAATCGACCCTTTCAGATCGTTTGATCCAAGTTTGTGGCGGTTTAACCGACCGTGAAATGCAAAAACAGGTTTTGGATTCAATGGATATTGAGCGCGAACGTGGTATTACCATTAAAGCGCAAAGTGTAACGTTGAATTATAAAGCGAATGATGGTGAAACTTACCAACTTAATTTCATCGATACTCCAGGGCATGTTGATTTTACTTATGAAGTATCGCGTTCTTTAGCTGCTTGTGAAGGTGCACTGCTTGTTGTTGATGCCGGCCAAGGTGTGGAAGCACAAACATTAGCTAACTGCTACACGGCTATTGAAATGGAATTAGAGGTAATCCCTGTACTGAACAAAATCGATTTACCGCAGGCAGATCCACTTCGAGTTGCAGAAGAAATTGAAGAAATAATTGGTATTGACGCACTTGATGCCGTGCAATGTAGCGCTAAAACTGGTGTAGGTATTGCCGAAGTGCTCGAAATGATTGTTAGAGATGTTCCACCGCCAGTAGGCGATAAAGATGGGCCTCTACAAGCACTTATTATTGATTCTTGGTTTGACCCATACCAGGGCGTTGTATCACTAGTGCGTATTAAGCATGGTGAATTACGCACTGGCGACAAAATAAAAATAATGTCGAACGAGCATATACATACCGCTGACCAAGTGGGTGTATTTACACCTAAGCAAACTAACACGGGTATTTTAAGAACTGGCGAAGTAGGGTTTGTTATTGCTGGCATTAAAGAGATACATGGTGCGCCAGTGGGCGACACGATAACTCATCAAAAAAATGCGGCACCACTTCGTTTACCTGGCTTTCAAAAAATTAAGCCACAGGTTTATGCGGGTATGTTTCCAATTGCATCAGATGAGTATGAATCATTCCGTGATGCACTTAACAAATTAAGCTTAAACGATGCGTCGTTATTCTTTGAACCAGAGAATTCAACGGCACTTGGTTTTGGTTTCCGCTGTGGCTTTTTAGGCATGCTGCACATGGAAATCATTCAAGAGCGTTTAGAGCGCGAATACGATATTGATTTAATTACAACAGCACCAACGGTAATCTACGAGATCGTTACTAAAGAAGGTACTTTTCAGATTGATAATCCATCTGACTTACCCGCAGTAAACGATATTGTAGAAATTCGTGAGCCGATTGTTGAAGCTAATATTTTGGTACCACAAGAATACCTAGGTAATGTTATTACTTTGTGTATCGAAAAGCGCGGTAGCCAAACAAAAATGACTTATCACGGTAAGCAAGTAGCTGTTACGTACGAGCTACCTATGGCTGAAGTGGTCATGGACTTTTTTGATAAATTAAAATCAACTAGCCGTGGTTTTGCATCACTTGATTATAACTTTAAACACTTCCAAACATCAGATATGGTACGTGTTGATATTTTAATAAACAGTGAACGTGTTGATGCACTTGCGATTATTGTTCACAGAGATGGTGCACAGTCTCGTGGTCGTCAGTTAGCTGATGCATTAAAAGAGCTTATTCCTCGTCAGATGTTTGATATTGCGATTCAAGCAGCGATAGGGCAGCATGTTATCGCACGTACCACGGTAAAACAGTTGCGTAAAAACGTAATTGCAAAGTGTTACGGTGGTGATGTAAGTCGTAAGAAAAAACTACTTAAAAAGCAAAAAGATGGTAAAAAACGCATGAAGCAAGTGGGCAATGTAGAAGTGCCTCAAGAAGCGTTTTTAGCTATTTTAAAAGTTGGTAAATAAAAACAAAGGATTATAAATGGCCGGTTACTTTTCAGTTTTATTGGTGCTATTAACCCTAGGCTCAGGTTTGATATGGTTAATAGATCACTTAATGTTTGCACCTAAAAGGCAAGCGCGTTTAGCAATAGCGCAAACGTCTGCCGGTGCTCCGTTAGATGAAGAAACAGCGGCATTAATAGCGCCAGAGCCAGTAATAACAGAAACTGCAAAGTCGATATTTCCGATGATTGCTGCTATTACTATTTTTAGATCATTCATTTTTGAACCGTTTCAAATTCCATCCGGTTCGATGATGCCTACTTTGCTTGTAGGTGATTTTATTTTAGTACAAAAATATTCATACGGTATAAAAGACCCTGTCTGGCGTACTCAGTTGGTTGAAATGGACGAACCTGAGCGTGGTGACATTGTTGTATTTAAATACCCGCTAGATGATAAAGTTGACTATATTAAACGTACAATAGGCTTGCCTGGAGATAAAGTTGTTTATCGTGATAAACGCTTATATATCCAGCCAAACTGCAATGAAGGTGAAACCCGAAAAGGTGAGCTTTTATGTAATGAATTTAACAAAATTGATTTTAAATTAATTAATGATGACGAATTTAAGCAAGGCCCGATGCCTCTTGCACGTGTAAGTGAAAATTTGACCACGGTTACGCATGATATTTTAATTAACCCACAAACACCTGAAAGAAAAGGGCGTTATTATCAGCAACCAGGTACGCCTGCAGATGAATGGGTTGTTCCTGCTGATCATTATTTTATGATGGGTGATAACCGCGACAACAGCCAAGATGGTCGCTTTTGGGGCTTTGTACCAAAAGAAAACTTGGTGGGTAAAGCTGTCTTTATATGGATGAGTTTTGAATTTGAGAATGGCCCAGATGATATTTTACCAGGATGGGTTCCAACTGGTGTTCGTTTTGAACGCCTAGGTAATATTCAGTAACAATGAAAAAAAATGTAACCGAACTATACAATAAAATTGGCTATGAATTTGCTGATCAAGGTTTACTTGAACAGGCAATGACGCATCGCAGTCATAAAGGTCAACATAATGAACGACTAGAGTTTTTAGGCGATTCTATTTTGAGCTTTGTAATAGCGAATGCGCTTTATGCTAAATTTCCTAAAGCGCGTGAAGGCGATTTAAGTCGCATGCGCTCAACGCTTGTACGTGGTCAAACACTCGCTGAATTTGGACTTGAATTTGGTCTTGGTGATTACCTGCGCCTAGGTCCAGGTGAGCTTAAAAGTGGTGGATTCCGCCGTGAGTCAACCCTTGCTGATGCTGTAGAGGCTATTATTGGCGCTGCATTTTTAGATTCAGGTATTGAGCGCTGTGGCGAACTAATATTGGCGTGGTATGAATCACGCTTGGATGCTATTTCACCAGGGCTTAATCAAAAAGATCCGAAGACCTTGCTGCAAGAGCATCTACAGGGCCGTAAGTTACCTTTGCCAGGCTATACTGTGGTTGATACACAAGGCCAAGCACACAATCAAACATTCACGGTTGAATGTATTGTTGATGGAATGGATAGCATAATTTCTGTTGGTAGCTCGCGCCGTAAAGCCGAACAAAAAGCTGCTGAAAAAGCATTGAAGATAATTAAAAATGAATCTTGATACTCTAATACAACCTCATGACGGCGATGTAGATACGTTTTGTGGCATGGTCGCTATTGTAGGACGTCCAAACGTTGGTAAATCAACTTTACTTAATGAAATCATTGAGCAAAAGGTGAGCATTACCTCTCGCAAACCGCAAACCACCCGCCATCGTATTATGGGTATTCATACCGAAGGTAAATACCAAGCAATTTATATCGATACGCCAGGGTTACATGTTGAAGAAAAGCGTGCCATTAACCGTTTAATGAACCGTGCAGCATCAAGTTCAATTGGTGACGTAGAGCTTATTATATTTGTTGTCGAAGGCACTCACTGGAATGCTGATGACGATATGGTACTTAACAAAGTATCACAAAGTGGTAAGCCGGTATTATTAGTTATTAATAAAATTGACCAAGTTAAAGACCGCGATCTTGTGTTACCGCACATGAAGTGGCTAGGTGATAAGTTTGATTTTGTAGGCATCATGCCGGTATCTGCAAAACAAGGTAAGAACATAGACTTGATTAAGGCTGAAGTAACTAAACGTTTACAGCCATGTGAATTTTACTTCCCTGATGATTATGTAACCGATCGTTCAATGCGCTTTATGGCGGCTGAAGTTATTCGTGAAAAGCTAATGCGCTTCATGGGTGAAGAGCTTCCATATTCAGTTACTGTTGAAATAGAGCAGTTTAAATGGCAAGAAAATGGTATTTGGCACATCAACGGCTTAATATTAGTCGAACGTGAAACTCAAAAGCGCATGGTTATTGGTAATAAGGGCGAAAAGCTTAAAGTTATTGGCCGTGAAGCGCGTAAAGATCTCGAAGAAATGCTTGATAATAAAGTGTTTTTAGAGCTTTGGGTAAAAGTTAAATCAGGTTGGGCTGATGACGAGCGAGCACTTCGAAGCTTAGGTTACGGTGAAGACTAAACTAAAAAGCTACCTAGTATATGGATAGCGATTTCTACACTGCCTATTTATTACATCGACGTCCTTATAGTGACTCGCAAGTAATGCTTGATATGTTAGTAGAAGGTGTTGGTCAGCTTAGAATGATTGCACGAATTAGTGGCCGCCAGGCCACTAAACACAAAGCCCAGTTACAACCTTTTCAACCCCTGCTTGTTCATTACAGTGGCAAGTACGATCTAAAGTACATCAATAAATTTGAGCTACACGGCGCACCACTTTTTTTAAAAGGTGATGAACTTTATTGCGGCTTTTATTTAAATGAGTTAACTAACCGGATTGTGCCTATAAACGAGCCTATAGAGCAGGTTTTTGAACTTTATAAAACACATTTAGAAAATTTAAACAGTGGTGCTAATTTACAAGCAGTGCTTCGTTCGTACGAATTTCAATTATTAGAACTACTTGGTTATGGAGTCGATTTTAGTTTTGACGCCAGTGGTGAGCCAATAGATGAAAAGCAAACGTATAGCTATTTCCCTGAGTTTGGATTTTTAGTGCAAGATGATAATCGCTCTGGTTTTAGTGGTTTACAACTAAATGCAATAGCAAATCATGACTTTAGCCAAACTGATGTGTTATATATGGCAAAACAATTAAGTCGATATTTGTTAAAGCCTTTATTAGGTAATAAGCCATTAAAAAGTCGTGAGCTATTTGCGGCTACTCAATAAACGTAATTTTACAGGTAAAATAATGAAAGATATTCTTTTGGGTGTAAACGTTGACCATATTGCAACGCTTCGCCAAGCGCGTGGAACGACTTATCCTGATCCTGCTCATGCAGCCAGTGTTGCTGAGCATGCTGGTGCTGATGGCATCACCATTCATTTACGTGAAGATCGTCGCCACATTCAAGATCGCGATGTTTATGTAATGGCTAAAACGATTCAAACACGGATGAATTTTGAAATTGCTGTTACCGATGAAATGATAAAAATAGCGCTTGAAGTAAAGCCTGAGTACGTGTGTTTAGTACCTGAAAAGCGCGAAGAGTTAACCACCGAGGGCGGCTTAGATGTAGCGGGTAATATAGATAAAATTAAAGCCGCAACAAAAACGCTTACCGATGCGGGTATTAAAGTATCGCTATTTATTGATGCGGATATTGCACAATTAGATGCGGCAAAAGTATGCGGTGCGCCTTATGTAGAAATACACACTGGCGCATATGCTGATGCAACAAATGATACTGATTTACACAAAGAGTTAGAGCATATTCGTGAAGGCGTGAAATATGCAGCCAGTATTGGCTTAATTGTAAATGCAGGACATGGCCTTCATTATCACAATGTAAAACCAATTGCAGCGATGCCAGAGATTTATGAGCTAAACATTGGCCACGCTATTATTGCCCGCGCAGCCATTGATGGTTTAGATAAAGCGGTTCGTGATATGAAACGCTTAATGCTTGAAGCACGTACTTAATTAACCTGAACTCTGGATAATAAATCTATCTCAAGCAGCTATTTTCAGCGCTAACTACGTTGAATTTACTTGCAATAGGCCAGCTATTGACGCGTAAGTTCGCCTTGTTTTCACTGAAAATCTCTGGCTAGAGAAAAATAAATTTAAATATCATTATGATTCAATATATTAGTAAATATCTTAACCAGAGTTCAGGTTAATTATTTTTTAAAAGACGCGCTTACTTATAGTGCGTCTTTTTTGCTTTTGTCATTAATTTTTGCATCAATCAATAAATTTTCAAGCTCATCTTGCAGTTCAAAAAGCTCAGGCTCAATATTATCTAAAGTACATTCACTTTTAAGTGATGTTTCTATTGTTTCAGCTAATGATTTAAGCTTTGGCACGCCTGTGTAGCAACATGCACCATGAAATTTATGAACGATAGTGAGTACTTGCTGGCAATCTTTGTCATCAATAGCTTTAATGAGTAAATTAAGGGTCTCTGGTACGCTTAACAACAGCATATTAAGCATTTCTAACGCGAGCTCACTTTTCCCACCTGCGCGCTGTAATGCAAGAGTCCAGTCAATACGATTACTTTCAAATGGTGCAGGGCTCTGTGGAGTATTCTTTTTACTTTTATCGCGATTGATTGGTGTTTGTGGGCTGTGATCGCTAATAATCTGTCTTAACATATCTTCATCAATTGGCTTTGTTAGGTAGCCTTTAAAGCCATCTTTAAGCAGCTGTTCTTTTTCACTATGCAGTGCATGAGCTGTGACGGCAATAATAGGGGTATCTTCATTCAATGATGATTCTTGTATTAGTTTGCATGCCGTGATGCCGTCCATAATCGGCATTTGAATATCCATAAAGATGACATCGTATTTATGACTTTTGCTCAAACTATAGGCCTGAGAGCCATTATGAGCTGTGTCCATTGCTTCAATTTGCTCTGCAAGTAAGGTGCAAATTAGTTTTAAGTTCGCATCGTTATCATCTACTATAAGCACTTTAAGTGGCAGTAACTGCTGCTCATTTTGTTCGATGTTATGAACAGGGTGATCAAGGCGGTAAGGCGCTGCCAGCACTTCACACAATTTGCGATGATTGAGAGGCTTACTTAAGCAGGCGTCTGCACCACTGCCAATAAATGCTTCACGCATATTATGCGAAACAGTATTTAGCATTAGATACAAGTAATCAGTTGAGTCGCGCACTGCTTTAACGTAGCTTTTTAGTCTTTGCATGTCATCAACAGACGCCATGTGTCCAATTAAGCAAACATCGTATTTAAACTCTTGATTTTTTATCGCATCTAAAAAGCTTGTTTCGTTAAAGCAAGCGGTAACATTGGTTTGCCATTGTGTTAATAACGACAACACTGCGTGATGCGTGTGTTCGTGAGGCTCTAAATATAAAATACGCTTACCAACAAGCGATTTACTAGGCAAATCATTTGTGAATACATGATTGGGTAATCTAAATATGCTGTTGAAAGTAAAGCATGTTCCGTTACCAGGCGCTGAGTTGAGTGTTATACGCCCGCTCATTGCTTCAACAATATGCTTGGTAATAATAAGCCCTAAGCCTGTTCCACCAAACTTACGCGTTATGCTTGAATCGGCTTGACCAAATGGAGTGAATAGAGAATCTTGCTTATCCATTGGGATGCCTACGCCGGTATCGGTTACGGCGACTAATACCGATGCGCGTTCTTCATCGAGTAATCGGTAACTTATATCGACTTTAATTGAGCCCTTTTCGGTGAATTTTATGGCATTACTTAAGAGGTTAATGAGTATTTGTTTAAAGCGAGTAGGGTCGCCAGTTAAATCATCAGGCACTTGTGAGTTTATATAGATTGATAACTCAAGCTGCTTATCGTGAGCACTTGGTGCTAGCAACGTCATTACTTCGTTAACAGCATCTCGTAATTGAAACTGAATTGACTCAAGTTCCATTGCGCCGGCTTCTAATTTAGAAAAGTCTAAAATATCGCTAATAATGGTCATTAGACTATTGGCTGAAAGCATAATTGTATCGAGGTAATCTTTTTGATGCTTATTAAGTGGCGTCTTATAAAGTTGGCGAGTAAAGCCCATTACCCCATTTAAGGGGGTGCGCAATTCGTGACTCATTTTGGCTAGAAAATCAGATTTAACACGGTTAGCATCTTGCGCTTCTTTTTTTGCCATTGTGAGCTCAATATTTTGAGTCTCGTATTGTTCTAGTGTTTCACGGTAGTCACTGGTTGCTTGATCTATGTTTTTTTGCATTTCATCTTTTTGCATC
Source organism: Pseudoalteromonas aliena SW19 (assembly GCF_014905615.1). Lineage (NCBI taxonomy): Bacteria > Pseudomonadati > Pseudomonadota > Gammaproteobacteria > Alteromonadales > Pseudoalteromonadaceae > Pseudoalteromonas > Pseudoalteromonas aliena. Next base: position 332,288 of record NZ_AQGU01000026.1, on the reverse strand, counting down.
ACCATAGTATGGGCAATAGTATTTAAACCTTCTCGAAGTAATTCAAACTCGCCAATCATACTCTCGTTTAGGCCGGTACTTCTTTTTCCTTCAACAAGCTTGTCGGTTGCGAGTACTAACTTATTAAGCGGCGTCATAAACATACGGCTTAATCTAAATGCTAAAATAGCGGCAAATATCAAAGATAAAATAATGACAATACCGCTCACTAGTAATGCTTGCTGTTGCCCTATTACAGCTTGGTCTTTGTTTAGCTGTAAAATAACCGTTCCTAACGGAGAGTGAAATGCAGATGGATCCCATTTTGAGTCATGGGTGGAGTGGTTAATAATTGGAGTGAAAAAAGTAACTAATTTTTCTGAAACTTGTATTTGAGTTGTATTTAAATTTTGCATCACTTTTTGATTAATCAACTTATCAAAAGAGCGGTGATAGTTGCTGGTCATTATTAATTGGTTATTATTATCAAAAATAGCTATGGATTTTACCGTTGGCGAATGTTTATTGTGCGTATAGCTAATTAAGCGACTGAGCAGTTGTTTGTTTTTTTCAAATAAGGGTTGCTCTAGCGCAATCGCAAGAGGCTCAGAAATTGTGGCGCCTTGCTGATATAAAATTTCATCAAGCTCAATGTAACGATTTATTGTAAAATAACCACCAAGCAATAATCCAATGATCACCGTCGGGATCAGGGTCAGTGTTAAAACAGAATCGCGTAAGCCTAATTTAGTCATAATGGGAACGTTTATCATTATTAGTATGTTTCGAGTATATACGTTTCAACACCTATTCTCAAAGCCTCTGCTATAGCAGTACATTTATTGTTTTAACCTATAACCATTTTAAGGTAATGCCAAATGGCACAAATTTTTAAAGCAAAAAAAAAGCCACTACAACAAAAGTCAGTAGTGCTTGATATTACTGCAATGGATCATCAAGGACGTGGTATCGCAAAATACAATAACAAAGTGTGTTTTGTAAGCGGTGCATTACCAAGTGAACAAGTAAAAGCAACGCTTGTTGATGATAAAGCACGTTATAGTAGTGCAATTACACACAAGGTTATTAAAGCAAGTGGTGCACGAGTAGCGCCTTTTTGTGAACACTATAATCATTGCGGCGGATGCCAATTACAGCATTTAGAGGCAAGCCAACAGGTTGCTGAAAAACAAACTGCGGTTAATCAGTTATTTGAAAAGTTCGCAAAACAAAAAAACTTAAACTGGCAAACCCCGTTATTAAGTAAATCAACACACTATAGGCGCAGTGCGCGTATTGCTGTGATGTTTGATAAAGCTGCTAAAAAAATGCGTGTGGGCTACAGAGCAAGCGGCTCAAAAAATATTGTAAGTATTAATCAATGTGCCGTGTTAAGTGAGGCATTCGCAGATATATTTACACTTTTTGATGATTTAATTAATCAATATAAGCCGCTGCACAGTATAAGCCACCTGCAATTGTGCGAAAGTGATGACCATAGCTTTGTTATTATTCGTCATACAAAAGTGATTTCTGATGAATTTAAAGCATTAGTAGAGCAGGCAGCTTCGCATTATAAGTATGACATTGTATGGCAAGGCGAGAGTGATGTCATTGAGCATTCGCATTTAGCAATGCCGTTTTACTATCTTGAAGAATTTAATCTTAAGTTTGAATTCGGTTTAGATAATTTTATCCAAGTAAATTCACAAGTTAACCAAGCTATGCTGAAGCAATCAGTAGATTGGCTTAATTTAAATGGCGATGAAAATATCTTGGATTTATTTTGCGGTATTGGCAACTTTTCGCTCGTGCTGGCAAAACAAGCAAAAACAGTAACAGGTGTAGAAGGGGTTACTTCAGCGGTTGCAATGGCGGCGCAAAATGCGCAAACTAACTCTATTGCAAATGCGCAGTTTCATTGTTTTGATTTAACGCAGAAAATTCAAAATGCGCTGTGGTTTAGTAAAGATTTAGATGTACTCGTATTAGATCCATCTCGTACTGGTGCAATGGCTGTATTGGAGCAGCTACCTTTAAAGCAGTTTAAAACAATTTTATACGTCTCTTGCGACCCTGTTACTTTAGCCCGTGACAGCGCTATTATATCGCAAGCAGGTTTTGATCTTAATAAAATAGGGCTAATGAATATGTTTCCTCATACAGGGCATATTGAAACTATGGCGTTATTTCAACGGAGGTAAAGCGCATTATGGTAGCTACACGTCAATCGCATCAACAAGATGAAACGGGGGATTTTGCCACTCGTCTAAAAGCACTCGGATTGTCTGCTGAAAAAGCTGAATTACTTAATCAGGCGCAAGCACTGTGTGTAAACTGCAATAACGAAAAGCAACAAAATACAGCCATTGAAATGGTTGAAATTTTGGCTGAGCTAAACCTTGATGCCGAATCGTTAGCGACTGCGTATTTAACACCGTATTTTTTAAATGATGTTGTGTCGCTCGACACCGTTGAAGAGTTGCTAGGTAATAACGTGGCAATACTTTTAACAGGTGTTGCGCAAATGGCCACAATTAGTACCTTATCGCATCAAGGTAAAGGGTCAGTTCAAGTCGATAATATTCGAAAAATGCTGTTAACAATGGTTGAGGATGTACGTGCGGTGGTTATTAAATTGGCTGAGCAGGTATGTCATTTACGCAACGTAAAAGATGCCGATGAAGAAGACCGTGTTATTGCTGCCAAAGAAACCGCTGATATTTTTGCCCCATTAGCAAATAGATTAGGAATAGGGCAACTAAAATGGGAGCTTGAAGATTTATCGTTCAGATACTTACGCCCAGATATATACAAAAGTATAGCTAAACAACTCGATGATAAACGTTTAGCGCGTGAAGCTTATATGGAAGATATGGTGGAGCAAGTTAAAAGCCGTTTGGGTGAGGCGGGTATTGAAGCTGAAGTTTATGGCCGGCCCAAGCATATCTACAGTATTTATAAAAAAATGGCGCAAAAAAATTACGAGTTTGATCAATTATTTGATATTCGCGCTATGCGAATTGTGGTTGAACGCTTGCAAGATTGCTACGGTGCGCTGGGTATTGTGCACACTAATTGGCGTCATCTTAATAAAGAGTTTGATGATTACGTTGCTACGCCCAAACAAAATGGCTATCAATCTATTCATACCGTGGTATTTGGCCCTGAAGGTAAAACGGTAGAAATACAAATTCGCACTCAAGACATGCATCAAGATGCAGAGCTAGGTGTTGCAGCGCATTGGATATATAAAGAAGGTGCACTGCCTGGACGTGGCTCCGGTTATGAGCAAAAAATAAGCTGGCTGCGTAAACTACTGCAATGGCAAGAAGAAGTCGTTGATGGTGTCGATTTAGCTGAAGAGCTTAAAAATCAAGTAGTCGAAGACCGCGTGTACATATTTACCCCAAGCGGCGATATTATCGATTTACCCCTTGGCGCAACACCGCTTGATTTTGCTTACTATATTCATTCGAACGTTGGTCATCGTTGTATTGGTGCTAAAGTGTTTGGCAAAATAGTGCCATTTACGCATCAGCTTACAACTGGAGATCAAGTAGAAATACTTACCCAAAAGCAACCTAATCCTAGTCGTGATTGGTTAAACCCTTCATTAGGTTACATCAAATCGTCGCGTGCTAGAGCTAAAATACATCACTGGTTTAAACAACTCGATCGGGATAAAAACCTCAGTGCAGGTAAAGATATTCTTGATAACGAGCTGCAAAAGCTGGGTTTAAATTATAAAGACTTAGCACCCGCGATTAAGCGTTTTAATTTTAAAGAGCTTGATGACTTAATGGTTGCCATTGGCGCGGGAGATGTGCGTCTAAATCAAATGCTTAACTTTGTTACCGATCGTACAGAAGACGAGCCGGTAATACGTTTTAAAAATCCGACTAAAGTAAGCGGCGATAAAAATGGCATTGTAGTGGATGGCGTTGGTAGCTTAATGAGTCACGTGGCTAAGTGTTGTCGTCCAGTACCTGGTGATGCAATTATTGGTTATATTACTCAAGGACGTGGTATTGGCGTACATAAAGATGATTGCGATTCGTTTAATAACTTAAAAGAGCAGCATCCTGAGCGTGTGCTTTCTGTTAGTTGGTCTGATGATATAAACGGCTCGTACGCATTGAGTATTAAAATAGAAGCCACCGACCGTTCTGGGTTAATACGCGATATAAGCTCAGTGTTAGCAAATGAAAAAGTAAACGTACTTAATATGAATGTAAACACGGTAACAGATAATCAATTAGCAATTTTTACTATGCAAATAGAAGTGCATGATTTATCGGGGACCAACCGTGTTCTTTCGAAATTGCATCAAATAGAAGGTGTTCATGACGCCAAGCGTGGTCATTAAACATGAATGATAATACAGCACTTACGCAACTTCTTAGCATAATGAAAACACTGCGAGATCCCAAAAGCGGTTGCCCGTGGGATCTCAAGCAAGATTTTAAATCTATTGTGCCGCATACATTAGAAGAAGCTTATGAAGTGGCTGACTGTATTGAGTCAGGCAACTTAGGTGAGCTTAAAGGTGAATTGGGTGACTTGTTATTTCAAATCGTGTTTTATGCGCAATTAGCCCAAGAACAAAACTTATTTGATTTTAACGATGTAATTGAGCAACTAAACACTAAACTTACTCGTCGTCACCCGCATGTATTTGGTGATAAAAAAGAGCTAACAGACGAGCAATTATCACGGCAGTGGCAAGTAATAAAAGCACAAGAACGCAGTGCTAGAGCACAAACAAAATCCCCTTCTTTTTGGCAAGATATTCCAGCTAATATGCCGAGTTTAAGTAAAGCTAAAAAAATCCAACAACGTGTGGCTTCTCTTGGTTTTGATTGGCCAACGTATCATGGTGCGCTTGATAAAGTGAGCGAAGAAGTACTTGAGGTAAAAGAAGCGATTGAGCAAGACCCGTTATCTGATCACACAGCGGAAGAGCTCGGCGACTTACTTTTTGCCACTGTTAATGTTGTACGCCATGTTAAACGAGACCCCGAACAACTGCTTCGTAGCGCTAATGATAAGTTTTCAGCGCGTTTTGAAAAGGTAAATGCTTATTTGCATGTGCAAGGCAAAAGTTTAGATACAGCCACCTTTGAAGAAATGGATCGGGCATGGGATGCGATTAAAAAATTGTAATAAAATTATGCACATTTTTTGTGCGCACATTTACTATTTTTAGCTGGATTGATAAGCCGTGTTTTGGTACAATTTCGCCCCGTCTTGATGATATACCCTTAGGCTCTTCTTTGGGTGTTATATTCCTTTTAATTCCTGATATTCTAGGGTTCGCATGAGTACAAAATTTATCTTCGTTACTGGCGGAGTTGTTTCTTCGTTGGGTAAAGGTATTGCCGCAGCTTCACTGGCCGCTATTTTAGAAGCCCGTGGTTTAAATGTTACTATTTTAAAGCTGGATCCTTACATCAACGTTGACCCAGGCACAATGAGCCCAATTCAACACGGTGAAGTTTACGTTACAGAAGACGGCGCAGAAACTGACCTTGATTTAGGTCACTATGAACGTTTTATTCGCACCAAAATGACTAGTCGTAATAACTTCACACAAGGCCGTGTATATGAAGACGTATTACGTCGCGAGCGCCGAGGTGAATACCTAGGTGCAACTATTCAGGTTATTCCACATATCACTAACGATATTAAGCAACGTGTTTACGACGGTGCTGAAGGTTATGATATTGCTATTGTCGAAATTGGCGGCACTGTAGGTGATATAGAATCACAACCGTTTATTGAAGCAATTCGTCAGATGGGAACTGAAATTGGCCGTGAACGCGCGCTATTTATTCACTTAACGTTAGTGCCATTTTTAGGCCCTGCGGGCGAAGTGAAAACAAAACCAACTCAGCACTCTGTAAAAGAATTACGCTCAGTCGGTATTCAACCAGATATTCTTATTTGTCGTTCAGATCGTAAATTGCCAAATAATGAACGTGCAAAAATCTCATTATTTACAAACGTAGAAGAAAAAGCGGTTATTTCATTACCAGATGTAGACAGCATTTATAAAATTCCAGCGCTTTTAAAATCGCAAGAGCTAGATAACTTTGTATGTCGTCGTTTCCACCTAGATCCACCAGAGGCTGATTTAGCAGAGTGGGAACAAGTACTTTATCAAGAGTCTAACCCAACAGGTGAAGTGACTATTGGTATGGTCGGTAAATACATTGAATTACCAGATGCATATAAATCGGTTAATGAAGCATTAAAGCATGCAGGTCTTAAAAACCGTTTAACAATTAATATTGAATATGTAGATTCACAAGATCTTGAAAGTAAAGGTGTTGAGTTACTATCGCATTTAGATGCTATTTTAGTACCAGGCGGCTTTGGTGGTCGTGGTGTTGAAGGTAAAATATTAGCGGCTAAATATGCCCGTGAGAACAAAGTGCCTTACTTAGGTATTTGTTTAGGAATGCAAGTTGCGCTAATTGAATACGCACGAAATGTTGCTGGCCTTAGCGATGCTAACTCAACAGAGTTTAATGCAAAATCAGCAGCACCGGTAGTAGGTCTAATTACGGAGTGGTTAGATGCAGAAGGCAACGTTGAAACACGTAGCGAAAAATCTGACTTAGGTGGCACTATGCGTTTAGGCGCACAAAAATGTCACTTAACACCTGGCTCTAAAGTGCATGAAGTATACGGTAGTGACGAAATTGTTGAGCGCCATCGCCACCGCTACGAAGTTAACAATAACTTTGTAGAGCAATTAGAAAAAGCAGGTTTAAGCTTTACTGGTTTATCGGAAGATAAAAAACTGGTAGAAATTATCGAGAATAAAGATCACCCTTGGTTTATTGCCGCGCAATTCCACCCGGAATTTACGTCAACACCACGTGATGGTCATCCGCTATTTGAAGGGTTTGTAGCCGCAGCTCATATCCATCAAAAAGCGAATTCGTAATTTAAAAGAGGCCGTGCATATTGCACGGCTTTTTTGTTTTAAGGGCTGACTAATACCAACGTTATTAAAAAAATGAGCATTGTATCGCATTAAGTAACTCACTCACTGCGTTAAAAATTACTCATATAGAACAATTATATGTCATAATTTCTGGCTTGTTATTGAGCTGTTTTCTTAGCGCTATAATAGCTCACTAATTTAATGCAATTGGTATAAACTATACAAAACATAGTAAAGTTAGTTGAAATCACCATTTTGGGAATATAGAGGAATCAAGATGTCAAAAATCGTAAAAGTAATTGGTCGCGAAATTATGGACTCGCGTGGTAACCCAACTGTTGAAGCTGATGTACATTTAGCTGATGGTTCATGGGGCCGTGCTGCAGCACCCTCTGGTGCGTCTACAGGTACTCGCGAAGCATTAGAGTTACGTGATGGTGATAAAACTCGTTATTTAGGTAAAGGCGTATTAAAAGCAGTTGGTTATATTAACAAAGAAATTGCTGACGCTTTAGCTGGTCAAAATGCATTAGAGCAAAGCGCTGTTGATAAAGTGATGCTGGATTTAGATGGTACTGAAAATAAAGAAAAATTAGGTGCCAATGCAATCTTAGCTGTATCACTTGCGATAGCTAAAGCCGCTGCACAATCTAAAAAAGTTGAGCTTTACGAACACATTGCTGATTTAAACGGTACACCCGGTGTTTACTCAATGCCACTGCCAATGATGAATATCATCAATGGTGGTGAACACGCAGATAACTCGGTAGATATTCAAGAGTTCATGGTTCAGCCAGTTGGTGCTAAAAACTTTCGTGAAGCACTACGCATGGGCGCTGAAATATTCCATAGCCTTGCAAAAGTACTTAAAGCAGAAGGTCACTCAACATCTGTGGGTGATGAAGGCGGTTTTGCACCAAATCTAGCATCTAACGAAGCTGCACTTGCTGCAATTAAAGTGGCAGTTGCAAATGCAGGCTACGAGCTAGGTAAAGACATTACACTTGCATTAGATTGTGCTGCATCTGAGTTTTACGACAAAGAAGCAAATATCTACGACCTTAAAGGTGAAGGTAAAAAGTTCACTTCTGAAGAATTTAACTTCTTCTTAAAAGATCTAACTGAGCAGTACCCAATCGTATCTATTGAAGATGGTCTTGATGAGTCTGATTGGGATGGCTTTGCACACCAAACTAAACTAATGGGTGATAAAATCCAATTAGTTGGTGACGATTTATTTGTAACAAACACTAAGATTTTAAAACGCGGTATCGACAACGGTATTGCAAACTCAATCTTAATCAAGTTTAACCAAATCGGTTCTTTAACTGAAACGTTAGCTGCAATTAAAATGGCTAAAGACGCTGGTTTTACGGTTGTTATTTCTCATCGTTCAGGCGAGACAGAAGATTCAACCATTGCTGATTTAGCAGTGGGTACTGCGGCAGGTCAAATTAAAACGGGTTCATTGAGCCGATCTGACCGTGTTGCTAAGTACAACCAATTGCTACGTATTGAAGAGCAATTAGGTGATAAAGCACCGTACAACGGTTTAAAAGAAGTTAAAGGTCAGTAATTCTATTTTATATAGAATTTGATTTTTAGTTTAGACTGTAAAATCCTCGCATAGCGGGGATTTTTTATGCCAGATACTTTACTCAAAAAGATGAGTACAAGTTGTAGGCGTTAAGCTTGCTGACGCGAGCACGCAGTGCGAAAAGAGGGTACCCACAAAAATGGCTCAACAATTAATATTTTATAACACACTTAAAGCAGGCATTGATCAGACCCCTAGGCAACTTTTTGGATTTTATATAAATTCAACGCATGTCCACCAATGAGCCTTATTATTTTTTCCCTGAACTCATCAAAACCATCCAAGCTGATTTTGTCGCCTTGCTGGAGTAGATTAATTCCCTCAAAACACTGAAAGACCCAACGTAATGTTGGGTTAGATATTTCTTTATTGATTTGATTCGCTATCGTGGCTTTTTCTTTTTTCATATTCGCTCTCATTCGTCTTTGCGCAATTGAATAAACTAACAATGAAAGTGTCATCACCATCAACAGAGCATCTATTCTACTTGGCTTTTTGATAAATAATGATGAAACAAAAAACAAGGGGTCTTTTAAAAACCTAAACCCTTTTTCTACTTCAGATTGTGCTTTGTAATGCTTAAGTAAACCTACTGGTGAAAGGGCTTCTTTATCAATATTCGTTGCTAATACGAAGCATGACTTTTGTTCTACAATCTGTTTTATTGCGGTTTCGTTTTCTTCAATTTCTGCCGTGATTTGCCATTCAATATTTTTTACTGGCGCATCTTTTTTAGGTCGCCCTTTACCTTCATAGACTTTATGCTTAATAAATTGCTGAGTCGCTATTTGATGATGCTTCATCTTTTTCGCTAATTTATCTAATGCGCGTTGTGCGTCAGTTTGACAAGCGAAACGTTGAGCTTGTAAATGGAAGAGGTCTTTTTTGATGCCTGTGTGTGCTCGCTCAACTTGTCGAACAATGCTTTTTTGTGCTCGGCTATTAGCTGCTTTTGAATAAATAATCATCCATCTTTGCTCTATCCCCATATGATCAACCTCTTCAATAACATATTGATAATTATCATCAATATTAACCCATTGGTTGGCTGCTATGGCTGTACTTATAGAGGATTTTTCAAGAGAAATTGTTGAAGGTACTAGCGTGAGAAATTGAATTTTGGTTAAAAACTCAGCATTACTTTTATGATAAAGTTTACAGTCTGCCACAAGGTATTTAGGAGCTTGGCTTTTTGTGAACTCATCAACAAGCGCCTTACTTCGCGCTTTAAAAATAGCGGTGTCTGCGCTGTTACCATCCCAGTTTTTACATGCAAGCGGGATCCCACCATCTTGGCTAACAATGATTTCTTGTACGACTTGTTTTAAATCAGGACGGTGAGCCTTGCTATAGCCATGAGTAATTTTAATGACATTTTCATCACTATCTCCATCATCAAAAGCATATTCACCTGTCAGTGAATGACTCGTTGTATCAAGTGATTCAAAGGTTTTATCAACTTGCTCTATTTCACATGCTTGTCCGGAGACTAATGAAAATAAGCTTTCACAGCCAAACTCGAAGCATTGATCGAGAGTTCTACCAAGTTTGTGACGATTAAAATGTGATGCTTGAACCCCTTCACGAAATAAATGTTCAAGAGGCAAGTTAGTAAAAAATTGAGGGCTGAGTGATAAAGGTCGATTGGCAAAACCGAGTCCATTCATGATCATGCCTTTTACAGCTTCACCGGGGGTGATTTCTTGTTTATCGTCTTGAGGTAAGTATTGATCTAAAAGGCTGACAATTTTTAAGTCTTCTATAATACCTGAAACAATACCGTGATGGTCTAACCGTTTGATTTTTAGATTCATATACACCTCAAAGTTGAGATGTTATTTTATCAAATTAAAGAGAATTAAGCGTTTAAATTAAATCGAAATTTTTGAAATTGGTCTGATCAATGTCTGTTAAAGCTGAAACTGCTGCTTTAAAATATCACCAGTAAAGCTTGTTTTTAAATAAAACCCACGGGGTAGGGTTTTAATTATTTGCCCATTAGGACCAATGGCATCGGTTACTATTTTACTATGGGCGGCTTTTGGCCGAATTTGCATTGCATCACCTAAATGACCTGATATTTCATCAACTCTACCCAGTGCAATAAGCTCCATTTGCTCTTCCCAGTCACGCTGTAATAAAGCGTCTTGTTCTGGTGTGGGCTGCCATAAAAAGCCACTGCCAATTGTTCTATCAAATGGTGCTATATCGCGCTCACTTAAAATGGGTAACCACAGAACATGGTTTAGCTTTTTACGCACACTGCTAGCATGCCATGTCATTCCTGTAACATTCACTAATGGTGTGACCGATACAAATGTTGTTTCTAGCGGTTTTCCTTTGTATGAAATTGGCAGTGTTTTTAGCTCAATGCCTAGATCTTCAAAATCAGGAAGGGGTTTAGAGCCTGCTGTCGCGCCTAAAACATATTCTATTAGTTGACCCGTCCAGCCTTTTTCTCGTAATAAATCATCCGGTGTTTTGAAATTATATTCATTCGCTAATTGGCCAAGCGTAAGCCCTGCAATATTATTAACCCGCTTTATTAGATCATTAATTGAATGTGGTTTTGTTGGTCGCATATTACTAATTTAGGTTGAATAAATACCATTGCCATGATAGCAAATCAGCTAAGCCGTGGATATCTTTGCGTTTGTGTGTTTTTTGTACATGGTGTCGGTGGTGCAATTTTGCACACGATAAAAAGTGCTCTAATTAACTTAAGTGACTGAACTGCTTTGTAATTTTGTATTTTGCTATTCATCTGTAATTAAGTCTGAATAGAGTTATAGGGATAAATACAGATGTATGAACAAGTTTATCCACAGAATCTGTGGAGAAAGTCGTTTTTTAGATCCTATATTGTGGATTTGTTTGCAAAATGAGCGTGTTTTACAAAAGTTATGCACAAGCTGTGGGTAAGCAGAGTAAAACTCGTAATAGTATTTGCCGTATTGCGGGTTATGTGGAACAATCATAAAAAATCGACTTACAAATGAGGCACTAAGGTGATTGATGCCGAAGGTTTTCGTGCCAATGTCGGAATTGTAATTTGCAATAATCAGGGACAGGTCTTTTGGGCTAGACGTTATGGACAGCATTCTTGGCAATTTCCCCAAGGTGGTGTGGATGACGGCGAAACGCCAGAACAAACCATGTACCGTGAATTACACGAAGAAGTAGGGTTGCGACCAGAAGATGTAGAAATAGTCGCAAGCTCAAAACATTGGTTACGCTATAAATTACCCAAACGATTAATCCGCCGAGACTCAAGTCCGGTGTGTATTGGGCAAAAACAAAAATGGTTTTTATTAAAATTACGTTGTGAAGACGAAGATGTAAATTTACTTAAAACTCATCATCCTGAGTTTGATGATTGGCGCTGGGTCAGTTATTGGTACCCTGTAAGGCAGGTTGTATCGTTTAAACGGGATGTTTATCGACGCGTAATGAAAGAGTTTGCTCCTTTTGCGATGCCTTTTAATAAGCGAGAACAACATAAAGATCATTGGCGAAATAAAAGGTAGTTAACTAAGAATAGAGGAGCAGAATATGCTGGCTACACTCAGAGCTATTGTTGAGTCTGTTTCGCGACAAGCGAATTTAGACAGTGCTTTAGTGTGCTTTGTGCAAATGGTGAAAGATGCCATGAAAACCCAGTGCTGCTCTATTTATTTTGCTGATTACAGTCAAGATAACTTTATACTTATGGCTACCGAAGGGTTAAACCCTGATGCGGTTGGTAAGTTTAGAATAGGTTTTACAGAAGGTTTAGTGGGCCTCGTTGCACAGCGTGAAGAGCCAATTAATATCGCATTTGCTAAATCTCATCCACGATTTAAGCTCTCCCCAGAAGTGAATGAAGAAGGTTATAATGCTTTTTTATCTGTGCCAGTAGTGCATCAAAAAAAAGTATTAGGCGTTATTGTCGTTCAACAAAAAGTCGCTCGTGTATTTAGTCAAGACGAAGAATCGTTTTTAATTACACTTTCAGCGCAACTTGCTTCACAGTTAGCTCACGCAGAAATAAAAGAAGTACTACGTCAAGAAGAGTCATCTCATCAAACATCCGTTTTAAAAGGCGTATCAAGCGCACCAGGTATAGGAATTGGACAAGCATTTGTACTACTTCCCAAGCTTGATTTTAAATCGATTGAACTGCAAAAAAATAGCGATGTAGTAGAGCAACAGCGTTTATTTACGCAAGCAGTGGCTGCTACGCGCAAAGAGTTTAATACCCTATCAATGACGTTAAGTGATTCTATTCCACAAGAAGCACTCGCGGTATTTGATGTATACCAACAACTGCTTGATGCTAAAAGTTTAGGCCATAACGTAGAAATACAATTACAACAAGGCTGGTGTGCTAAGAGTGCATTAAAAATTGTAATAGAGCGTTTAATATCGCAATTTAACGCTATGCAAGACCCGTATATAAAAGAACGTGCTGTTGATGTTAAAGATATTGGTTTGCGAGTACTACATCATCTTGTAAACACAGAGCGTGCAGTAAAAGATTACCCATCAAATACAATACTTATCGCCAGTACGGTAACGCCTGCAATGCTGGCTGAAGTGCCTAAAGGATGTTTATCGGGGGTTGTCAGTGTTAGTGGCTCGGTCAATAGCCATGCGTCTATTTTAACGCGTGCAATGGGGATCCCTGCCATTTGGGGAATAGAAGATTTACCTTTGTTGCAGTTTAATGGCAAAACGATGATTTTAGATGCGTTTGCTGGGCGTTTATATATATCGCCTTCGCAAATGCTGGTTGATGAATATACGCGGTTGCAATATCAAGACAGCTTGCTTAATAACCGTTTTTTAAAAGAGCAATACTCAGAAGCGGTGACACTTGATGGTAAGCATATTAGTTTACGTTTAAACGCGGGGCTTGAGCTTAATACAGAGCAAAGCAGCGTTGATGTTTGTGATGGAGTTGGGCTTTACCGTACTGAAGCATGGTTTATGCAAAAGGGGCAGTTTCCTTCGCAACTAGAGCAAGAAAACTGGTATCGAGAAGTCCTAACAAGCTATTACCCAAAACCAGTGGTTATGCGCACGTTAGACATAGGTGGCGATAAAGTACTCGATTACTTTAATTTTACCGAAGAAAACCCGTTTTTAGGTTGGCGCGGTATTCGTATAAGCCTAGATCATCCCGAGCTATTTTTAGATCAACTCAAGGCCATGCTTAAAGCCAATATGGGGTTGGGTAACTTAAAAATTATGCTCCCGATGATCAGTGGCACTGAAGAAGTTGATGAATCACTTGCTTTATTTGAGCAAGCCTATTTTGAACTTAGTGAAAAATACCCAGCGCAAGTGATAGAAAAGCCCGCAGTGGGTATTATGCTTGAAGTACCATCGAGCCTATTTATGATCCCTGAATGGTCTAAAAAAGTCGATTTTTGCTCTGTTGGCAGTAACGATTTAACACAATATTTATTAGCGGTTGATAGATCAAATGCACGGGTTGCACAGTTATTTAACCCATATCACCCAGCAGTGCTCAGAGCGTTAAAGCAAATAGCGTCTGATTGCGAATACCATCAGATGCCATTTAGCTTATGCGGAGAGCTTGGTGGTGATCCCGAAGGCGCTATTTTACTTATTGCTATGGGATATAGGCGTTTAAGTATGAATTTATCGTCACTCAATAAAGTTAGGTGGGTGGTCAGGCGTTTAAATGCAAGTGACATGAAAACATTACTGGCAGCATGCTTAGCCCAGTCTAGTGCAAAACAGGTATTGCGCTTAACGCGCAACTTTATGATCGAGCACGGGCTTGGTGATTTGTTTTACACTCCCAAATAATAACGTATGGTCAAATAACTTTAATACACGGATGCTATTGTTTATATAATCCTTTAATATACACATCTCCAAAGGGTATTTGAGATCACTATGTATGACTTAGGGTTGTTGGTCGCAAGCTGCGCACTACTAGGCTGTATTGTCGGTTTTTTAGCCGGTTTATTAGGCATTGGTGGCGGTTTAATTATTGTGCCTGTACTTAGCGCTATGCTGCTCTCATTTGATGTAACGTCAGCGGATCATGTACTTGTGATTGCTATTGCAACATCGCTTGCCTCTATTTTATTTACCTCAACTTCTTCAGCGCTGGCTCATCATAAAAATGATAATGTGCCTTGGAGCATTGCCCCGTGGGTTATGTCGGGAGTCGGTCTCGGTGCGCTTATTAGTGGTTTTGCGGCAAGTTTTATTCCAGAGCAAATATTACGTATAGTGTTTGCTGCAAGTGTCGTTTTTATTGCAACAAGAATGGTGCTCTCTACACGCAATAAGCCGCTGTCAGAAAAGCCACTACCAGCGGGTCCTATTTTAGGTGCGTTTTCGGCAATCATGGGTGGCTTATCAGGATTAATCGGTATTGGCGGTGGGGCACTTATCGTTCCTATGCTTAATTACTTTTCGGTTGATATTAAAAAAGCAATTGGTTGTGCCGCTGCATGTGGAATTGTTATCGCATTTTTTGGCTCTATTGGCTACATAAGTGCAGGCTGGCAGGTTACAGATTTAGAACATGGTTTTGCTGGGTTTGTGTATCTTCCAGCATTATTTGGGATTGTAATTACATCGTGGTTTGTTGCGCCTATAGGGGCTAAAGCAACACATTACTTACCTGTAAATACAATAAAGAAAATTTTCGCGGTGCTGCTAGTGGTTATCGCAATTAGAATGATTTTTAGCTAAAGGTTTATTTTTATGGCACTTGAGTTTCCTCAAATTGATCCAATTATTTTTTCAGTTGGACCGCTAAGCGTGCGCTGGTACGGATTAATGTATTTAATAGGTTTTGCGTTTGCAATGTGGTTTGCTAACCGTCAAGCATCAAAACCAAACTCTGGTTGGACTAAAGACCAAGTCAGCGATTTACTCTTTTATGGCATGTTAGGTGTAATACTTGGCGGGCGTATTGGTTATGTGCTGTTTTATCAGTTTAGTTATTTTATAGAAAACCCACTGTATCTATTTAGAATAGATCAGGGAGGGATGTCGTTTCATGGCGGAACGTTAGGCGTGATCACTGCGGTTGCTATTTTTTCGTGGACGCGTAAAAAATCACTTCTTCAAGTCGGCGATTTTGTTGCACCATTGGTCCCAGTCGGATTGTTAGCTGGGCGAATTGGTAACTTTATTAACGGTGAGCTGTGGGGGCGAGTTTCAGATGTGCCATGGGCAATGGTATTTCCAACCGGCGGTCCTCTTGCGCGTCACCCATCGCAGCTCTACGAAGCGTTTTTTGAAGGCTTAGTATTGTTTTTAATAATGCTGTGGTTTATTAAAAAGCCTCGCCCAGCAGGTAGTGTCGCGGGTGTGTTTTTACTAGGTTATGGCGTGTTTAGGTTTTGCATTGAATATTTCCGTCAGCCGGATGCGCAGTTAGGATTATTTGCCGACTTTATTTCAATGGGGCAAATACTTTCACTTCCTATGATAATAGGTGGTTTAGGCTTATTAATTTGGGCATATAAACAACCACCACAAGTAACGGCAGCTAAGGCATAACAAGAAAAACATGAAACAATATTTAAAATTATGTCAGCGCATCGTTGACGAAGGACAGTGGGTAGAAAACAAACGTACGGGCACACGTTGTTTAACCGTTATTAATGCTGATTTAGAATACGATGTTGCTAATAATCAATTTCCGATGATTACCACGCGTAAAAGCTACTATAAAGCGGCGATTGCTGAGTTATTAGGTTACTTACGTGGTTACGACAGTGCCGAGCAGTTTCGTGATATCGGTTGTAAAACATGGGATGCTAACGCAAACGATAACAAGGCATGGCTCAATAACCCTCACCGTAAAGGCGAGGATGACATGGGCCGAGTGTATGGCGTACAAGGTCGTGCTTGGCAACGACCAGATGGTTCAACGCTTGACCAGCTTGCTAAAGTAATTAACAACTTAAAAAACGGTATCGATGATCGCGGTGAAATAATTTCGTTTTATAATCCCGGTGAATTTGAGCTGGGTTGTTTGCGCCCGTGTATGCATACGCATACGTTTTCATTACTTGGTGATACGTTATATTTAACGTCGTATCAGCGCAGCTGTGATGTGCCACTTGGCCTAAATTTCAATCAAATTCAGTGTTTTGTATTATTAGCGCTAGTGGCTCAAATTACTGGTCATAAAGCGGGTAAGGCTTACCACAAAATTGCCAATGCACACATATACGAAAACCAACTTGAGTTAATGCACGATGTACAGCTAACACGAGAACCGTTTGCGTCACCTCAGTTAAAAATAAATCCAAAAATTAAATCATTAGAAGATATCGAAACGTGGGTAACACGAGACGACTTTGAAGTCGTTGGTTATCAATGCCACGAAGCAATTCAATACCCATTTTCAGTATAATAAAAGATTAAGGAAAACATAATGAAAGCAGTGATCCCAGTAGCGGGCCTTGGTACTCGCATGTTACCAGCCACAAAAGCAATTCCTAAAGAAATGCTTCCTGTAGTAGATCGTCCTTTAATTCAGTACGTAGTAAACGAAGCCGTGAGTGCAGGTATTAAAGAAATAGTATTAGTAACGCATTCAAGTAAAAATTCAATCGAAAATCACTTCGATACCAGCTTTGAATTAGAGGCGACTTTAGAAAAACGTGTTAAGCGGCAACTACTTGCCGAGGTGCAAGCCATTTGCCCTAAAGACGTAACAATAATACACGTACGCCAAGGTGAAGCTAAAGGTCTTGGGCATGCAATTAGCTGCGCCGCGCCTATTATTGGTGATGAACCGTTTGTGGTTATATTACCGGATGTAATTATTGATGATGTAGAAAGTAATCTTAAAAAAGACAACCTTGCTGAAATGATTACGCGCTTTAAAGAAACCCAGCATAGCCAAATTATGGTAGAGCCTGTGCCAATGGCGCAAGTGAATCAGTTTGGTGTGGTTGATTTAGGAGATGTTGATTTACAACAAGGTGAAAGCTCACCTATTTTGAATATGGTAGAAAAGCCACCGGTTGACGAAGCACCATCAAACTTAGCTGTTGTAGGGCGTTATGTATTAAGTAAAAATATTTGGCCGTTACTGGCAAAAACTCCGCAAGGTGCGGGCGATGAAATTCAGCTAACAGATGCTATTGCAATGTTAATGGAACACGAAAAAGTAGACGCATACGCAATTAAAGGCCGTAGCCATGATTGTGGAAGCAAAATTGGCTATTTAAAGGCAACTATTGAGTTTGCCCTTCGTCGTGATGAATTTGCTGGCGAGTTGAGAACATTTATTAAAACATTGGTAAAATAATGTCTTAATTTAAAAAGCGCCAAACATGGCGCTTTTTTTATTATTAGCACATAACATTAAACGTCTTATACCAATCTGCTTATATATGGGGTCTATTTAACGTTAAAAAAATTACGCTTGTTCTAAATAAAAAATTTTTAACGACGTTATAGTGCAATTTAATTCGTTAAATTGATCAAAGATTTATGCAGTTTGGTATTAGTATCTGGCTGGCTTGGCAAAACCTGACTAACGGCATTAAATTTTCAATATGAAATACTTCATGCCTCAATTTTCCTGACACCATATTTAAATGTAATTGCACGATAATACTAATCACAATGTTATTGGCACTTTTTTTGCTTTAAATTGGTACGTTTACGCTGGGTGGAAAAGCAATTGAAATTTATATTATACATATCACTTTTATTACTTTTTCTTGGTGGGTGTAGTAGCCAAACTGATGATGTTTCTGAGCTAGATGATGTCGTTCGTATGGAGCAAATAAAGCCTTATTTAGATCAATGGGATAATAATAAAAGTAAAATCAATAGACTCAGTGAGATAGAAGGTGATTTACTGATGTTGATTAAAGCACTTTCAATGCAAACTAATTTAGATACACTCCCAGATGAAATGCGCACTGAGGTTAATTTAGTGCAGCATAGCGCCGTAGAGAAAAAAACCAATACGCTGAGTAACACAGGTGTTATTGAGGAAGATATTGCGTCTATGTATGGGGTTAAATTAGGAAGTTATTTAAAGCAACAAAGCGCATCAAACACGGTTGTTAAATTAAAACAAAGTTATCCTAATATATTTAATGTATTTCAATACCGAGTACAAACAGAGTCTAAAAGTAATACGCAGCTTTATAAGTTGATTGCTGGACCATTTAAAAATAAACAAGATGCATACTATTTTTGTAAAATTATTTCGCGAATTAACTTATCTTGTAAATTATCTCCGTTTGAGGGAATAATAATTTAAGCAAAAAGTTTAATTATTTACGCTTATTGATAAAATATACCGATAAATACTAAATTTATAATGATATTGGTCGATACTTAATCTAACCTGATTGTTATGGTTACGTAAGTTAACAACTAATAGGAATATCTATGAATCAATCAATTAAAATAGCCTCAATTGCTACTGCACTGTCACTAATCTCACTTAACGTGTCAGCTGAAACTGCGAGCTTTAACGCGGGCGTAAAAGTACAAAATGCGTTTACTTTTACTAAAACAGCAGACTTAGACTTTGGAACGATACGCGCTACCGCTGATACAGCGGCGACAGAAACAGCCACTTTAGTTTTAGCTGCAAACCCAGCAACCGCTGCTACAACAGCATCTACTGATGCGACAGCAGCAGAAATTGCAGTATTAGCTGCGGGCTCACCGGCTTCGTTTTCAGTATCAGGTGTTTCACCATTTGCTACGCTTAGCATTACCGGTACCGGTATTACAGGTGCAATTTCACCAGTAACCGCACCTGCAGGAACGGCTGGTTTTACTCTAGGTACGCCAACGTATTATGTACTTACAGGCGCTACACCTAACAGCGTAGCGACAACGACCATCCAAGTTGACTCAACAGGTGCTGCAACATTTAATGTAGGCGCAACGCTTACTACAGACGCTACAACGCCAGCTAGTGATTATATTGACGGTGATTATAGTGGTACATTCACATTATTACTGGATTATTAAGAAATATTGCCTGCTTTAACACGCAGGCATTTTTATGATAAAGCCTATCTTACTACTAAGTGCGTTTTATAGCGTAAACGCACTTTCTCAGGTAACCGTTTTAGAGCCACTTAGCTTTGGCACAATTGTGGTTGTTGAAAACACACCAAGCAGCTCAGTCACATTACTACCAAGCGGTACTAGCTCTGGAACAAATATACACATAATGCGAAATGGATACCCTGCAGAACTGCTATTTGAGGGATTTGGGGCACGCGTTCAAATAAATATTACAGACTCAGGAGTTCACCAACCGCTTACTCGAATCAATGGCGGGACAGCGTTTACACTTGATAATATAATTTATGCTAATTCGATAGTCACAAATGCCTATGGCATGGCCACTTTAAAAATAGGTGGACAACTAAGTGCTAGCGGCGATGGTCAGCTTTACTTAGATGATAATTATTCAACAACCGTTGAAATAACAATTGCCTATTAAGAGAAATAATCACAATGAAGTTATTAAAGTTTTTTATTTTAGTCGTCTATGGCTGCCAGTTATTAATTAGTTTTTCGAGCCATGCAGATTTACTTATTTCCCCTACAAGGGTGTCTTTTGATGAACGCCAAAGAGTGGCTAAAGTAATCGTAATAAATAACGGTGATGAATACAGAACTTACCGTTTGTCATGGCAAGAAAAAACCGCTAAACCAGAAGGGGGGTATATTACTCACCCTAGCGATCAGATAAGTCCTACTGCGCTTAGTAGCATGGTGCGCATGAGTCCATCACAAGTGCGATTAGCGCCAGGGGAGCGTCAAATAGTTAAACTTGCCTTACGTAAACCCAAAAACTTAGCAGATAAAGAGTATCGCTCGCATTTATTATTCCAAGCATTACCAAACGAAGATAAAAGCAAATCGACAAAAATGGGCATTAAAATCAACATGATTTTAAGTTACTCAATACCCGTTATTTTGCGCCAAGGTGCAATACAGCCTCAAGTTAGTATTGAGGCAATCGAGCTGGTAAAAAATGAGCAAAATAACGCGCTGCTTGTATCACTAGCACGAAAGGGTAACTACAGCGCTTTTGGTAAAGTAGACGCTTTTTATAAAGCAAATAATGCGAGCGAAGAGATTAAGGTATCTATGCTAAGTGATTACAGTATTTACGCTGAAGTACCTTTAGCTAAGCTAACACTCAACTTCTTTGAAAAAAATGTAATTAGTGGTGCTGGTAAATTACGGATTGTATATTCAGGCCTTCGAGAGTATCAAGGTGTAATATTTGCAGAAAAAACCGTTAATCTAAACGCTAATTCAGTGGGATTACTAAACTGATTTTATTCAAACGTTATACATTAGTTATTGGCTTAGTACTTTTTGTATTAGGCTTTGCAGCACATGCAACGCAAAATAAAACCGATGTTTTGTATAACACTCTGTTTAACATTGAAAAAAAATGGGAAAAAGTAACCGAAGAGCAAATTAATGACATTGCTAAAGTAAATACAGGTTCTATTACAAATGACTTTGAAGCGCAAAATATGGGGATCCCAGTAGGTGAACTGTTGTTTTTCTCAGCGTATTTACGCAAATATTATTTAGGCGAGTTAATTGCTATAAAAAGCGAAAATGGCGCATGGATTGAACTAAATAGCGTGTTTGAGCAGCTTAATTTTGCAATCACTGTTAATAACGAAAGTTTAACTGCAAAAGGTTGGTTTATTTCCCCTAATAATCAATTTGAGATGAACCTAAATGAGCAAAAAGTATTTGTTAATGGGGTGACTTACTCACTCAATGAGCAAGATTATTATATTGATGCTGGCGATATATTTATTGATTATGAGCAGCTTAATGCGTGGTTTGCATTAAAGCTTAAACTTGATTTTAATTCTTTAGAGCTGTATTTAGACCCTCAAGTGAAACTACCCATTGAACAAAAGCTACAACGAGAGCAGCGAAAGTTTAATGCTAGCTTAGATCACTTAGTCCCTACCTTGCCTTGGAAAGCGAGCCCTTATCAAGCAAGTTCAAACCCCGTGGCCGATTTACAACTTAGTTACTCTGCTACCAAAAATAATACTTCCTTAAACTACTCTATTTTAGGCTCGCAAGACTTAGCTTATGTTAATGCTGAATATTACCTAGCAGGAAGAGAAGGGAACTTAATTAGCGACTCTCGTTTGTCGTTTAGTCGGCAAGACACACACGCTAGCTTACTTGGGCCTCTTGGCGCTACAAATGTGCAGTTTGGTGATGTACTTGCTACTCAAATAGGCAGCAACTTTAGCAGTTATTATGCGCGTGGCATTAAGATTAATAACAAACCGCTATACAAAAAAGTAAATAACAATCAAATAAATCTAACGGGCGCTGTTCAAGCCGGTTGGGATGTTGAGCTTTATCGAAATAAAATATTGATAGATCAACAACTGAGCTTACCTGACGGGCGTTATTTGTTCGAAAATATAGATTTACTCTTTGGTGCAAACACCTTTGAATTAATTTTTTATGGCCCGCAAGGCCAAGTAGAGCGAAAAGTTGAAGAATACTTAGTTGATGGCAATAGCTTAGAAGAAGGTGAAGGTTTTTACGAAGTCTCACTCACTCAAGAAGGTGAGCAATTACTTAACCATTCAACATCAGTTAATGCTCAGGATGGGTGGTTACTGTCAGGGCGTTATGAGCGCGGGATCACTGATAATTTATCGGTTTATTCTGGGCTATCTACGCTTAGTAGCGACGATGGTGACGACGAACATCGCTATGCGCTTGGTTCAAATTTGAGCATTTTTAATAAAGTACTCGTTAACTTAGACTATGAACAAAACAATAATCGCGAAGACGAACTCGAAATTGCAGTTAGAAGTGAATTTGCAGAGCAATCAGTGCGTTTTAGCATGCGTAAAGCATCACAGCTTTTAAATAAAAACCTCAAAGATGGCCCTCTCGATGACTCAAGTACTTACGAGTTATTTGTATCGGGTAATGTAATGCAAAATGAATATGGCCGTTTAAGCTATCAAAATACTGCGTCACATATCACTAACGACACACAAGACAATGTATTAAGGTTGGGTAATATTTTAAATTACTCAATTGCAGGGTATTCATTTAATAACAGTTTACAGTGGGCCGATAACGATCGATTTTTTGGCAGTAGCTTGTTACAAAAGCGTTTTGGCCGAATTAGCACGCGTTTAGGAGTTAACTACTCTTTAGAGCCTGAGGGGGAAATTACAAGCTACGAAACCGAATTTAGCCGCTCGCTTTCTCCCAATTTACAAGCAGAGCTAAAATTAACTCACCAGTTAGATGATAATATTAAATACGCTGAACTTGGATTAAATTGGCAGGCTAAATTGTTTAGCATTAATAGTAATTTTAATTACGACAGTGAAGATAACTGGCGTGTTGGTTTATTTGGCCGCTTTAGTTTGGGCTACGACACTGTAAATAATGATTACTTTTTAAATCGGCGTAGTTTGGTTCAGGCCGGCTCACTTATGGTGCATGTATACCTCGATAACAATAATAACGGTATATTTGACCAAGATGATGAAAATATTGAAGGCGTTAAAGTAAAAGGGCTACAAAATTATCGTACAGGCCTTAGTGATGAAAACGGTATTGCTTTGCTCTCCGGTATGCCCGCTAATTTAACTACCGATATTGTTATTGATACAGATAGCTTGCCTGATCCCTTTTATATTGCAGCCACAGAAGGATTTTCAATCACCCCACGTGCAGGCTTTGTTGAATACATGGAAATACCATTAAATAATAGCAGTGAAATAGAAGGAACTGTTTACAAGCAAACTGGCGATACCAGTGAAATTGAGCCTTACGCAACCGTTAAGCTTTTAGATAAAACGGGTAAAGAGGTTGCGCAAACTCAAGCTGCCTACGACGGCTATTATTTATTTACTGACTTACGCCCAGGGCAATATAAAGCAGTCATTGATGATGAGTTTAAAGAGCGAAAATCACTAAAAAACACACAACAGATACAGGTTGATTTATCAGCAAAAGGGGATGTGTTAGTTGGCGTTGATTTTACGTTAAAAGAAAAAGCACAAACGCAGGGCTATATTGCTAATATTGGTGACTTTTCGTCATTAGCAATACTTAAAACATACTATCAATTGATTAAAAAAAATGTATCGGGCGTTGTAAAACAGAGCCCTTTTTATGTGAAAGATACCGTTTTAAATCGCTACGTATTAGCGCTTGCTTACGATAAAACAGAGTCTGTGATGCTCAAAGATGCGTGCCTAAACATAGCCGAAAAAGGATTAAGTTGTACTGTGCAGGCGCAGCGTATTAACCACTAATGGCATAACTTAACCTGAACTCTGGATAATAAATCTATCTCGAGCAGCTATTTTCAGCGCTAATTGCGTTGAATTTACTTGCAATAGATTCGCTATTGACGCGTAAATTCATCTTGTTTTCACTGAAAATCACTGACTAGAGAAAATAAATTTAAATATCACCATAATTCAATATGTTAGTAAATCTCTTAACCAGAGTTCAGGTTAACTTAAAACAATTCATAGGAAATAATAACATGCTAAAAAAACAGTTAATGAGTTTGTTAGGCCTAACTTTAATAATGTTGTCGGGGTGTAGCAGTACTGCTGAGCCACAAAAAAAAGTAGCCCCGCAGCTCAATAACCAAGCGGAAGTCGTTATTACTTCTGATGAGTTGGCTGAGCTTAAAGCATCAGCAAAGCAGTGGCAGCAAGCCAAAGCCGGTGTTGAGCGTTTATTGGTTATAGAGCAAGACCTAAAGCTATTAATAAAACAACTAACCTCAGTAGCACAAGAGCAGCAATCAGCAGCCGCTGCGCAAAAAAGTGAAAGTAAAATAGCGATGAACAGCTCGCTTAATCCAGAACCAATAGCTCCACCGGCCCCCATACAGCCAACAAAAGCACAGCCAATAAAGGTGCAGCCTCTCTTCGCGCTTCAGGTTGCCTCGGTAACAGATCAAACCCGATTACCACAAAGCTTTGCTAAAATAAAAGCGACGGCACCCACTATATTTTCAGGTAAAGTCGCTGCGAATGTCGAAAGTGTCAACGTAAATGGCACCACGTTTTATCGGCTAAAGCTTGGTGCATACATAAAGCAGGAAAACGCCGCTAAAGATTGTAATAAACTAATGCAATACCAAGTCATGTGCATTGTTAGCCACTACACAGAGCAATCATTAAAAATGTAAATCGGCATAGTAATTGCTTTGTAATTGTCATGTTTTTAGAGGATGGCAACTATGCGCCTTTTACTACCCTTATTATTTGTAAACTTAACCGCATGCAGCTTAACGCCAGAGCCTGAGCCGAGTATAAGTACCGACGCGGCAAAAGCAGCGATGGCTCCTTATACCGTAAACCAATATGTGAATAACTTGAGTATTCAGCTCAGCCACATAAAAGAGCCTTATAAAAGCACTGCATTTATAGCGGTAACAAGTTTTTATTTAGCTGACGCACTGGATTCAAAACTTGCCGATGGGCAAGGCGCAGGTTTAAGCCAGCAAATTCAAGAAAGCCTTATCACGCAGTTTACGCAGCTAGGCTATAACACCATTGAATACCGACTTGAAAATAGCCTTAATTTGTCCAGCAATGCCGATTCTATTTTAAGTCGAGATATTAGCCGGTTACAGCAACGTCAGAATATTGACTTTGTGATCACCGGTACATTAACACGCCAGCAGCATGCCTATATTGCTAATGCCCGCATGGTAAATGTAAAAACGGGCCACGTTGTCTCTGCCGCCACAACAGAAATTCCAATTAATGTAATGTGGGGCAATGAAAAAATACAACAACGCGGTGATTACATATACCGTAGTGAATACTAATTAGGAGCCAATATGAAACGTTTATTATTAACTTTATTTTTGCCACTGGGCTTTGGTTGTACACAAGCAATAAACAACAGTACGCAGATAACAGACGATGCTCCGGCGTTTTTTGAGCCACAACGTGCTGTTGCAGCACCGAGTGAAAATGGCTCAATGTATCAAAGTAATATTGCTGTTATGAACAAACAAAGCCAAATAAATACCAATATACGTAAAAACATTAATCATTATGTACGTGGCATCATGCAGGATATGGCTGAAAACCTACAGTACGTAAACACAAAAACGCCGCTAGCAGTTTCAAGTTTTATATTTTTAGATCATGATTATAACGATGCTACTTTGTTAGGTAATCAAATAGCCGAAAGCTTTATGCACGAGCTGCATAATTTTGGCGTCCCCGTTATTGATTTTAAAACCACTGACTACATGCGCGTAACGCCAAGCGGAGATTATGTATTTAGCCGTGATTATTTAGAGCTTAATCAAGATCAAAACTTTAGCTATGTATTAGCGGGCACCTTGGTTAACCATCAAGGCGGAGTACTGGTCAACGCACGAATAGTCGGGCTTGAAAGTAAAGCGGTTGTAGGCTCAGCGCAGGGCTTTATTCCACAACCTGTGATAGATGCACTCAATAGTAGTCGTAGCAAAGATGGCTTGATGCTCAAACAAGCAAGTAAGTGAGGTTACTGATGACTAATCTAGTTAAGAAACTTATTTGTATAGCGGGCGTATCCCTATTAATTTCGGGGTGTAATTTATTACAAAGCCAGCCAAATAAAGTCACAACAGAAACGCAGCAAAGCACCACTAATAATTACGATTTTAGCCAAATGCTACAACAAGTTGAAAACGATAAAGTAGATGAGTACAAAGACTCAAGTCAGTTTATCCCAAGTAAACATCATAAAATACTAGCCAATTATGTAGAACAAATGGCGCTCGATTTAACAGAAACAATGCGTATTGAGCAAGGTATATCAATTGCAGTTGCATCGTTTGTTGATTTAGATGCCACGCTTAAAACAACGAACCAACTAGGTAATCAATTATCAGAAACGTTTATGCACCAACTGCAAAAATTTGGGTATAACACGGTAGACTTTAAAACAGCAGATTTGATTACGGTAAACAATCAAGGCGACTTTGCTTTTTCGCGTGATACGTCAAAACTGGCAAAAAATAATATCGCGAGTCATATATTATCAGGTACATTGATTTATCGTGAAAATGGCGTGGAAGTCAATGCGCGTGTAATTAATGTTCAAAGCAAACGTTTAGCGGCCAGTAGCCGAAAATTAATACCACTGTATGTACTAAATAAAGAAGATATATACTTATCAAGCAATTAACTTCATTCGGTGCTTGATATAAAAAACCAGATACCGTTATAATTCAACTCATTAAGCACACCGCTTTGTGGCCTCTTAGTTAAATGGATATAACGGCCCCCTCCTAAGGGGCAGTTGCAAGTTCGATTCTTGCAGGGGCTACCAATTAAATCAATGAGTTACGAATTTTAGCTTCTTCTTTTTAATTTCTGTGTAGCACATATGTAGCAGAGTAAATTGAAGTTTAAGAATTTAGCGCTGTCCTTTTTTATTAAAGTACCCAAATTACATTCAGGCTGTTTTGTGCCATGAGCAGACATTGAAGATTCTTAATGTATGAAGCCAAAATTTGATCCCATTAGCTTTATGTAACTTGCCTAATAATATAGTCAATTTCATCACATCGAGTCAAAGTGTTGATAAAGCTTGAACCTCTTGGCAATATAACCTCTTGAATATCTATAGAATAATCATCAGAGTATAAAGCTATATCACGGCCATTCAAATGTTCAATTTTAAACAAAATGCACTCAGGATCTGCCATTGTAATCTCATTAGGAAATTTCAATGTACTTAAATAAGCTTTTTCAAATACTTCTTCATAACTATCTAATTTTTCCTTTTCTTCAAGTAGAGGTAAAGTCCATCTAAAAACATATTTCCCTCGGTAAATTGGGAGATTTTTAATTGCTGAATCTATTAATTTAATTATAAAATTATTCGTATCACCATCCCGTAGAGCCTTATTTATCTCCTTGTATAATGGTGGGTGACAAAGCGTATATGCGTAGAGTGCAATGGCCTCATCTTTTATTAATTTAACTTCTTGATTTACCTTACTATGGTTTAATTGCACCATATTCCAGAACTGATCATAAGTGGCTACTTTGAGTAGCCTTTTTAAACTAGACTGCATTACTTGTTAAATATTCTCTAAAAGCATCTATTGAGCTTGGACGATGTTAATTACCAACATTGGGTTTATGTTTAATTGAAAACTAGAAACAATGACAGATATGTTTATTTAGTAAAGACAATATATTTAGAACAAACCTGCTATTTTTCCAACAAGGCCTGAAATTATAGCTATGATAACAACAACAGACCATAACCAATGATCTCTCACGTACTCAATGAGCGCTTTAGGGTGAATTCCATACTGATCTTGCCAAGAAGCATTGGTGATTAAAGAACCATCAATAGTTCTTTCAAATATATTCGACATACAATCAATTTTCCGTAACGTCGAACGATGTAATTGAACATATTCCCCAGCCTCAAAAGCATCCGCCTCTTCCTTTCCGGTCAAAGCATCTTTATCAGTTATTTTGTTTAATTCGACAATAGCTAGAAATCGACCTGCTTTACTGTGACCCACGTACTGGCGACCAAATAGTGATATAAGTGCTCGAGCCAAGTCAGTTTTTTTGTCGTCTTGTATTTTGTACGGGTCGCCACCTAGAGCTTGAAATCTATGTTCAATTGCTGAAAAACCATATGCGCCATCACGCATATTCCAATGAACAAAGTGAAAAGTCTGCCTGTATTTTATGAATTCAAAAAACTCTTCAAGCATTTTTTTTTCAAGTTCATCGTATCGAGCAGGTATATCATTTATTGAGATATCACTTCGTTCTGCAATTTTATGAACAGAGAAACTTTCTGTTTGAGCTGTTTTTAAATTTCTAACAGCAATAGATGTAACTCTTGGAGTTCTTCCATCTTTAATGTCATAAAACGACTCACAAGAATAGTGTATCAGTAGAACCTGATCCGATTTTTCGTACAAGGAAATCATTTCTTGCCGTGTTTCTTTCCTTTTTTTTATTCTTAGCAGCTCAGAGGCCATCTAAATTCCCTTATATTTTTAACTACTTATTCTATGTCATTTTAGCAGTACACGAGACTGTAGAACGACGGTGTCGCATACTTAAATAATTTCACCAACAATTACCAATGTAAACAATATATTAAAATATATCAAAGAATACGGTATGCTATTCGTTAGCAAAACGACGATTAATAATATTATCGAACAGAATTAGGCTTCTACTCATCAAAAGAGCTCAAAGCTAAATATGAAAGCGAGAGTGATTGTTATTTTATTCAGTACAGTTATTTACAGAACTCCAAGTAAGACCCTTTTTGCCATTCTGGCAATGATAAGCTAAAGGTAATTTTTTTGCTTAATCTGGTGTTTGATAAGTGCTAAAGCTCAATAGTTAGCTTTAGCTAATAACAATGACACCCATTCTAATTTTTGCACTTTGTGAAACGAAGTACTAGTCTTTGTTTAGTGCAAAAACCAGCAGGGTGTCACATGGCTATCGCAAGAAAGCGTCAAGTAAGTTTGGTTGATACAAAGTATTATCACTGTATATCACGTTGTGTTCGGCGTGCTTTTTTGTGCGGTGAAGACTATTTTACTGGTCAATCTTACGAACACCGCAGAGGGTGGGTTGAAGACAAACTGCTTGAGTTAGCTAAGATATTTTGTATAGACGTCTGTGCTTATGCTGTTATTAATAACAATGACACCCATTCTAATTTTTGCACTTTGTGAAACGAAGTACTAGTCTTTGTTTTAATAACAATTAATAACAATGACACCCATTCTAATTTTTGCACTTTGTGAAACGAAGTACTAGTCTTTGTTTAGTGCAAAAACCAGCAGGGTGTCACATGGCTATCGCAAGAAAGCGTCAAGTAAGTTTGGTTGATACAAAGTATTATCACTGTATATCACGTTGTGTTCGGCGTGCTTTTTTGTGCGGTGAAGACTATTTTACTGGTCAATCTTACGAACACCGCAGAGGGTGGGTTGAAGACAAACTGCTTGAGTTAGCTAAGATATTTTGTATAGACGTCTGTGCTTATGCTGTTATGAGTAACCACACCCATTTAGTCCTGTATGTTGATGATAAAAAAGCGAATAGGCTGAATGATAAAGCGATTGTTATTCGCTGGCACAAGCTGTGTAAGGGCACTGTACTTACGCAAAAGTACATACAGGGTGAGAAGCTAAGTAAAGCTGAACTTATCTTTTTTAATCAAACAGTAAAGGAATACCGAGAACGCCTATCAATTATTAGTTGGTTTATGAGGTTATTAAATGAAGACATTGCGCGCAGAGCAAACAAAGAAGATAACTGCACAGGTAGGTTCTGGGAAGGGCGGTTTAGGTCACAAGCACTTCTTGATGAAGCCGCATTGGTAGCTTGTATGGCGTATGTCGACTTAAACCCAATCAGAGCTAAAATGGCTAACACCCCAGAAGAATCTGACCATACCAGCGCCCAACTACGCTTAACATGTGCAATGGAAGGAAAACAACCAAAACAACTTCTCCGCTTTGCAGGCATGCCACGTCAAATAATGCCAAAAGGACTCCCGTTTGAGCTTAAATCGTACCTTGAACTTGTTGAATTAACAGGGCGTTGTATACGAGAAGATAAACGCGGGTATATTAAAAGTACACACTTACCCTTACTCGAAAGGGTTAATGTTTCCCCTGAAAACTGGTTAAAACTCACCACACAATTTACGCGCGTATTTCATGGTGCAGTAGGGAGACCCACTTCACAATCAAGTTACTGTGAAAACTTAAAGCGTAAACGGCGAACAAATATTAGCAACTGCGAAAAGCTACTGGCATAAATTAAAAACCATTCAATAAAAGTTAAAACTGCAATTATGCAGTCATTTTCATGCGCGTAATTTAGGTTTAAGAGTGATAATGACTTATTTAATGTGTGCTTTGTGAATAATAATACAAAAAGAGGTGAATTCTTGGTCAAAAAAGTAAATTTAATGACACAATACTATTTGTACAACTAGAGTGGCTGTCCTGTTTAATCATGTTCAATGTGCCATTATTTTGATCTGCTTACTTGGTATACATTATTATGCTCGACGTGAAATAATTCTGAAGAAAACAGATGAAAACTTAGCTACAAACATTGTACAAATTGCATTTGTTTTTTCAGTATTATTAACCTCACTTACAGTCACTATAGTCTGGGCTATAACGGAATCGGCAAGTGTTAGCTTATTTATAGTTTTGTTTGTTGTTTTTTGGAGCAACATACATGGTTTGCTTAAAATATGGAGAGATAAGAGGTGCGACTAGTTAAGCCTCTTTGTACTATGGGTATCATACTTTTTAGTCAGTCTGCAGTTGGGGGGGATGTATATTTTGATGTGGGCAAAGCGACTCCTTATCTTAATGTTTGCTCCTTGAAAAATAATTTATTTGAGAGTAACACTGTTGTCGATTTTACTAATGATATACTAAGTAAAATTTATCACTCATCTGAAGAGTCAAAAAAGAAAGTTGTTGCTTTAGGTGCTAATGAATACTTTGATCAGCTAAGTTATCAATCTGCGCTTGGTGTTACTCAAGAGTATGAACTGTATACTTTGCCAAGGTGCGAGCGCTTTGCAGTCAATCTTTTAATGAAGCTATGCCCTGATAAAGCGAGTAAATTATCAATCCCAATATCAGGGGCTACATGTGAAAAAGCAAAGCGGTATTTTTAATAAAAATTATCGCTCTTGTTACATATTCTCAAATTCTGCCATTACTAATTGCTCTACTTTATTGCGGCTGGCAATCATTGTCTCAAAATCTGTTTTAACACTTTCTAAAACAGCGGGCGGATTAATGCGCTTGATTCTTTCAAATTGAACGGCTTCGGTTTCATCATATGCAAGTATTGCTAAGGTGACTTTGTTACGATTAATGCCGTTTGTAAACACGCCTTCGGTGTCGAGACGAATTAACACACGTTCTAATGCTTGTAACCATTGTTGCCAGTGCTGTTGTGATTGTTCATCAGTTACACTGAAATCTGTATCATTGAGTTCATAGCAAGCTTCTTCAGTGCTGGTAAAGTATTCAGAGTAGGTTTCAAGTGAAGGAAAGTCATCCGGATTCCATTTTGCCAATAAAAAGTCATCCTCTTCGTTATCGTATTCTTCTTCAAAGACTTCTTTTAAATCGGATAAAGTATTAAACATTGGCAGCAGGCTGTAGCTTCCAGTGTGATAAAACCCGAGTACATAAAGATCGTGACCGTGATCGTGTACAATTTTAGTGAATCCTGCTTTCGCATCTAAATATAGGGTTTGTTCAAAGTTTTCTATATTGTTCATCAAAATAATAACTCCTTTTAAGTGGGTTATTATTCTATAAATATATGAGGTGTTTTGCGAGGTCTATGTTTTACATAATAGCCAGAACACGCCCCAGCTATTATGGTGTTATTGACTAACCATCACTTGTAATTGTATTAATTAATTCACTTAATACCGTTTTGGCTTGGTTTGTTTCTACTTGGCAAGTACCTGCATTTAAATGCCCGCCACCATTGTATTTAAGGCACAGTTCGCCAACATTGGTGTTTGAACTGCGGTTAGTGATTGATTTACCAATCGCGTACACAATATTTTGCTTTTTAAGCCCCCACATTTTATGAATCGAGATATTGCAGTTAGGGTACATGGCATAAATTACAAAGCGGTTGGTGGCATAAATAGTTTCTTCTTTAGTTAAATCAAGCACTA